>CAZHIK010000236.1:0-10394 GCA_964532635.1 uncultured Enterobacterales bacterium | reverse complement strand
CCCCGACTACACCAGCGACGGCACCCTGGCCGTGGCCACCTACGGCGGAGCCTGGGTGAGCACCGACCGGGGCGAGACCTGGACCTGGCTCAACGTCGTGGAGCGCCACGAGGAGAGCTACCCCGAGTGGATCTGGCACGGAAACTGGTCCGCCAACCAGATCAACGGCGCCTCCGGGGGCTACGTCCAACAATCCACCACGGTGGGCGCCAGCGTCGACTTCGTCTTCGAGGGTGTGGCCATCGATCTGCTGAGCAACGTCACCGCAGGCAGCGGCACCATCGCGGTCTCCCTGGACGGACGGCCCGCCGAGTCGGTCTCCCTCTCCGGCTCCGCTGGCGCCAACCAGGTGGTGTGGTCCTCGGGGGAGATCGCCGACGACTGGCACACCCTCACCGTCGCCATCGAGTCCGGCCTGGGCACCATCGACGGAGCCCAGGTGTGGCGCCAGCACCTACCAGACGAGCCCGACGACACCGATCCCCCTGTGGACACCGACGACACACAGCCCGACGACACACAGCCCGACGACACCGGCACCGATGGCGGTCGCTGCTCTGGCTGCGCGACCGGCTCAGCCTCGGCGCTCTGGCTGCTGGCCCTCCCGTGGCTCCTGGGACGGCGCCGCCGACGCTGAACAGCCTGCTGGAACCAGACAGCGCCGACACGGGGCGCTGACGGGAGCTAGCGGACCCGGACCTCCACCAACACCGCCGGCAGGGGGCTGATGCTCCCGGAGACGTACAGGCCGAGCAGCCAGCTGCTGCCGGGCTGGAAACCCTCGAAGGGCTCCCCGCCTCGCACGGCCCCCAGGTCGGCGCCGTCGGCGTCGGCGACCTCGAGCCACCAGGCATCGGCGCCCTCGA
Organism: uncultured Enterobacterales bacterium; assembly: GCA_964532635.1. Lineage (GTDB taxonomy): Bacteria > Myxococcota_A > UBA796 > UBA796 > JAFGLY01 > CALDOK01. Next base: position 9,528 of record CAZHIK010000236.1, on the reverse strand, counting down.
GGCCCCGGCTCGCGAGCCGGGCGGGGAGATCGTCCGGATCCTCAGGCACGCGGAACAGGCCCAGCAGGTCGATGCGGTAGGCCGCGATCGACTGCCCCAGAGCGCCGGTGTCGAGCCCCGCCCAGTCCAACGCCGGGATCTCGCCCGCCGCCACCTCGAGGGGCTCGCCGGCGGTGACCTCCAGGCCCAGGCTCCCGTCCTCGATGGATACCGTCTCCTCCTTGCCGGGCTCGAGGACGGCGAGGGCCTGCACGCCCCGGCGCCCCTCTCCGTGCAGGCTCAGGAGCCAGGTGGCGTCCAGCACGCCGAAGTCGTCGCGCACGTCGAAGTCGTGGCCATAGACCTCGAGCTCGGAGAAGCTGCAGGTTCGGCCCTGGGGAGTGCAGCCGTACTGCGTGAGCACGGAGGCTGCGTCGAGATCGTCGGCGAGCAGGCCCGCACTCAGCTCCTCGACGCCCAGGCCTTCGAAGGCCCACAGCCGCAGCTGGTCGGGTTCGGACGCGGGCAGGCCCAGCAGGTCGTGGCTCAGGTCGGGCCAGGCCAGCTCCACATCGGTGTCGGGTGCGGCCGGGTGGATCGGCAGCACAAGCGTGGCCTCGAGCCCCAGGCTCCCACCGTCGCCCGCCAGGTTCAGCGGCCCAGCACCGCTGTCGGCGGGATCACCGCAGGCGCCAACCAGCAGCAGGGCCGCGAGACACCGGGGATCAGCGCAGCGCGTCCACATGGCTCGCACCGCCGAAGGTGGTGCCCAGCTCGCCAGTGATACGCCAGACGAGCTCGCCCTGGTCGTCGAACCAACCCATTCGACCCAGGGACCCACCCGCGACCAGCGTGGTGCCGTCGTCCATGCGATAGGCGGAGCCCATGGTGTCGGGCGATGTGCAGTCGGGCTCACGGGCCCACCACACCAGCTCGGAGCTGTCACTGGGCAGGTCCAGGGCCACCTCGACCGCCTCACCGCACTCCCGAGAGTCCCGGAAGGCGCGCTGGTTGTACAGCAGCACACGATCGCCCAGAGCCTGGACGCTGTGGGGCACAGAGACCATGCCACCCAGCTCGCTCGAGCCGTCGATGGTGGCCGCCTCACCACCCAGCACCCAGGCCAGCTCGCCGGTGGATCGCTCCAGTCCCAACACGCTGTTGCTGCCGGTGAGCACCACCTGCAGCTGATCGTGAAGCTCGTTGTAGGCGATGCTCGTGCCGTGGCTCCAGTCCAACACTCCAGCCCGGCCCTGGAGAACCTGCTGCTCGATCATCGGCCAGAGCGCATCGTAGACGGTCTCGCGGGCGGACCAGATCTGGGCCTGCGTGCCGTCGGGCTGCAGCTCGATCACGGTGTCGCTGGCCATCTGAACGGGCTCGCCGTCGTACTCGATGGAGTAGTGCTCCCGGCCCAGCAGGTAGACGCTGCCATCCGGAGTGGCCACCGCCTGGTTGTGGGCCGTCGGCACCACCACCTCGCGCTGCACGGTGCCGTCGAAGCCCAACTCCAGCAGCCGGCCGTCGCCCTCGAGGGTCGCGGGGGAGTCCAGCAGCAGCAGGCCACCGTCCGGGCCGATCTCGGTGTAGAAGAAGTAGCCATCGCCTTGCCACCACCAGCAGTAGCGGCCCAGGCTGTCGATGGCGACGGGGATGGACGTGTCCAGAGCACCCATCGGGACCAGGGTCCAACCGCTGGGTTCATGACCGGCGTAGTCTGGATCCACGGCCAGCTCGGGAAGTTCGGGGGGCGGAGCCGGGGTGGTGACGTCGAAGGTCTGGGAGCAACGCAGCTCGCCGTCCACATCGCTCACCAGCCGCACCCGCACGTCGGTCCGGGCTGGGCTGCCCACCAGCGCCAGGCTGTGCTCGGTGACGGGAGCGACCTCGGGGGGTGTGGTCCAGCGGACGTCCTCCACCTCGGCGATCACCCGACCCACGGAGGGCTCATCCGTTGTCCAGCGGGCCTCGAGGACCGTGGCCACGCCGGTGCTCACGATGCTCGCACCGATGAAGTGCTCCGGATCCACGCTGCAGCCATCGTCGGGCGCCAGCCCTGTGTCCACGAACGTGGCCTTTTCACAGCCTGCGGCGGCGAAAATGGCCAGGATCGCGGCCTGGACGGCAAAAAATCGCATTGGGGTGCTCCGGAGTCCTCTGGCCGAGTATAGGCGGCGGCCCTCGCGCTCGCACACCGAAACCCCTCCCGCTGCAGACTTGGCGCACATTTCACCGGGGTGCCACCCGAACCGCAGCCTCGCCGCGCTGTCCAAGGCATGGCCAGGGAGGTCCGCCATGCGGTTGCTGTTGTCGTGCTCGCTGTCGCTTCTGCTCGCCTGCGGCCAGAAGGCTCCACCGATCCCCGCCGCCGAGGACAGCTGGGAGCAGCAGCGCACACAGGCCCACTGGCAGGCCCAGGGGGAGTGGGAGATCGCCAGGCTGGAGGGCAGGCTCGAAGCCGAAGAGCTCCCGCCCGCGACTCGGGCCGCGACCCTGCTGCGACTGGGCGAGCTGCACCTGGCGGCTGCGCCCGGGGGTGAAGAGCCGGACCAGTCCTTGCATGCCGCGGTGGACCACCTGCGGACCTTGCACCGGGAGCACTCCGAGCACCCGGATCGCGACCGGGCACACCTGCTGATGGCCGAGGCCCTGTGGGGCTTGGGAGCCAGGGACGAAGCGGTGGAGCAAGCCGTCGCCTTGGTGCGCCGCTACCCGGACTCCCAACACACCCACCGGGCCTTCGTGCTGATCGGCGACCACTACTACGAGGACTCCAACGCCTACAAGGCCCTGATCGCCTATGTGAAGGCCACGCGGTACCCCGACGGAGAGCACCTCTCCTACGCCCACTATCGGCTGGCGTGGTGCTACTACGAGGTCGGCGAGTACGGGAAAGCCGTGGAGAACATGGAGCAGACGGTACGCCTCGCCAGGGCCGCCCGGGCCGAGGTCCTGGGGGGCGGAGCCGAGCACATCACCCTGGAGGAGCAAGCTCTCGAAGACCTGGCCCTGTTCTACGGCGAGGCGGGCTGGGTGATGGAAGGCCAGGAGAAGCTCGTCGAGCTGGGTGCCGCCGGCCGCTCCCGCGAGCTGGCGGAGCGCACTGTGCAGCGCAGCCTGGACCAGGGCCGCCTGGACCTGGCCGAGGTCCTGCTGCGGACATTGGTGGCCGAGGATCCCAACCACCCCGATGCGGCCGGTCACCAGCTGAGACTGGTGGAGCTGAACTGGGAGCAGGGCGACCGCGAGGGCTGGCTCGACGACTTGCTCCTGCTTCACCAGGAGTACGGACCCGGCAGCCGCTGGGCCCGCAGCAACGCCGACGACCCTGTGCTCATGCGGGAGCTGGGCGAGGCGGTGGAGCGGGCCCTGCGGGAAGGGGGCGATCGGATGCTGCACGAGGCCCGCCGCAGCCCGAAGAGCCAGGCCGTCGAACCCCTCGCCCTGGCCATCCAGCTCTACGGCCTGTGGCTCGAGGACTACCCACTGGACTCGCACCACGTCGAGGTGGTCGCAGCCATGGAGCGTGCGCGGAGCATACGCCAGGCCCTCGTCTCCGAGAGCCCTCGCTAGAAGACCATCACCTTCTCGCTCGGGTCCATGCAGGCCAGATCGGCCGCTGTTGGCTGGCTGTCCTCGATGGTCAGCGCGTCGACCAACCGGGTGAACGCATCGCAGTCCGAGCAGGGCTGGTCGAAGACCACGTCGATGCACGCCAGGGCCAGGTAGGAGGAGACGCACGGTGCGGTGGAGCAGTACCGCATCAGGCCCACCTCCCCCATGCCGTCGTCCTCCGCGTACACGAACAGCGTGGTGCCCTCCCCCTGCTCTGCGCCGAAGCCGGAGGTCGCGATGCGGGCCATGTAGTTCACGAACCAGCTGCCGCCAGCCCCCGCGGACGCGGACATGTGCAGGTAGCTCGGACCCACCGCACCCTCGGGGACGGGGCCCTCGACCTCGGCGCTGTAGGCCTCGAGCATCATGCCGTGCTCGAAGCCGCTGGACGAGTATCCGCGGGCCAGCACCAGCGCGCCCTCCGAACCGGCAACGGGCAGCACGTCCACGAAGCCCACACCATCCGCCTCGTAGGTCTCCAGGCGCAGGTCGCTTGCGCTGGACAGGCCCGCTGTCCGCGCCACGAAGTCCAGGAAGGCTCCGCTCGGTAGGTTGTCCTCACCGATGGGCTCGAAGGGCAGGCCCGCTGCAGCGAAGGACGCCTCCACGTTGACCACGCGATCGACGACCGCCTCCTCGACGGAGGCCGCATCGCTGGCAGTGGCCTCGGCCGCCTCGCAGGCCTTGCAGACCTCCTGGGCAGGGGCACAGGCCACGGCAGGAAGGGCCAGAGTAGCGAGGACGAAGAGCGCGTGACGGGACGTGAGCACGGAAGCCTCCCGGCGTGGAGACTGCTGAAGTGCCCACCACCACGAGGTTGATCGCAGCTAAGCCCGATTCCTGTGTTAGCGCACACAGGTCGCAATTCTTATAAAATCATTACAACCTACAACTGCTGTGGTGGGCCGCCCCATCTCGCGACCTGACGGCCAGGATCAGCGCTGTCGCAGCGCCTCGGCCCTGGCCTGGTAGTGGGCGGCGCACTCCTGGTCACCCGCCTCGCGACAGGCCTCCGCCGCCAGCATCTGAGAGTCCGCGCTGTGGGGCTCGAGCTCCGCTACGCGCTTCATGGCCTCCACGCTCTCCTCCGCGCGCCCGGTCTGCTTGTAGAGGCTACCGAGCGCCTGGTAGGGACAGCCGTAGTAGCTGCTCTTGTCGACCAACTCCTCGAGCCCAGCCGCGGACTCCTCCAGGATGCGCTCGGCATCGTCGAGGCGCCCCTGGTCCATGTACATGCGGCCCAGCAGGTTCTTGGCGTTCACCACCCCGGTGCCATCCCCGGCCGACTCGGAGGCGGCCATAGCCGCGAGCAGGTTGGCCTCGGCGGCATCGTAGCGCTCCAGCCTGTGCTGGACCTCTCCAAGGCGCACCAGCACCATCGGGTCCCCAGGCTGCAGCACCAGCACCCGCTCGAAGAGCTCCTCGGCCTTGGCGTGATCCTCCGGTGTGTGGGCCACCATGTGTACGTTGCCCAGGCCCGTCAGGCCCGGAACGCTGTCGGGCTCGGCCTCGAGCAGCGCATGGTAGTGGTCGGCCGCCTCATCACGGAGCACCGCCGCATCCGCGGCCTGGGGCATGGTGTAGGCCAACTGGTCCATGGAGATGTTGGCCGCCACCAGGCGCAGGGCGTGGTGGCTTGGGTTCTGCTCGAGAGCGGCCACTGCGAAGGCCCGCGCCTCGTCGTACAGCGCCACCGGATCTTCGGCACCCCGGGCTCGCTCGAGGATCTCGTGGATCGCCACCGTGGGGTCCACGTCGTCGAGAGGCACCGAGCCGTTCCCCATGCCAGCTCCAGGCTCCCCAGCCTCGGCGCTGGGCTCGGCCGGCTCCGGCTCCGTCGTCGGAGGGAGAGGATCGCCACCGCAGGCGACGAGGAGGACGACAAACGCGAGGGGGTGGATCAAGCCCGGCTCCTGGGTGCGGCAGCGCGAGGACCTCCTCGGCTGCGGGGTTCGCGGTAAGGTAGCGCGTACGCTCCAGCTCGGCGCCTCCACCACCCACCCCTCGTCCATGGCCCGCATCGTTCCAATCATCTGCTCCGCTTTGCTCCAGGTGGGCGCCTGCGCCACAGAGCCGATGCCGAGCATGCCCGAGCCGGAGGCCACCGCGTCCTCGCAGCCGGAGTGGGAGCCTCGCCAGCTTCGGGGACAGGACCTGAGGGGAGCCAAGCTGCGCTTCGAGGATCTTCGCAGCGCCGATCTGGTGGGGGCCGATCTGTCCGGCGCAGACTTGACCGGAGCCGATCTCCGGGGCGCCGACCTGACCGGGGCCAAGCTGGACGGCGCCATCCTCGAGGGCGCCATAGCGGACGGGGCCATCTTCGTGGGAGTGGATCTGCGACCGGTGGCCCCCAAGGGCTTCAACGACTCCCGGATCATCCGTCACGCTGCGGACATCCCCGCAGAGCCTCCAAGCTACGGGCCACCGACCCGCACCAACCCCGATGCCCCACAGTTGGAAGTCAGAGGATACCGGATGCTGGTGATGGAGCCGGGGAGCTTCGACATGGGCAGCGAGCCCGGATCGTTGGCCCACCAGGAGGACGAAGCCCTGCATCCGGTGCACCTGGAGCGGCCCTTCGCCATCGGCATCACCGAGGTCACCCAGAGCCTGGTGGAGCAGGTCACCGGCAGCACGGGCAGCCTCTTCGAAGACTGCGGCCCCGACTGCCCGGCCGACAACCTCGGCTGGTGCGAGGCCGTACGGTTCTGCAACCGCCTGTCGGAGCAAGAGGGCCTGGTGCCCGCCTACCACCTGCCCCAGGACTTCGACCAGGCCATCGCCGACAACGACTGTGCCCACGCCTGGAGCCGCGTGAGCTGGGACAGGGAGAGCAAAGGCTATCGCCTGCCCACCGAGGCCGAGTGGGAATACGCCGCGCGCGCAGGCCAACCCACCGACTACGCCGGCTCCAACAGCCTAGGCGCGGTAGCCTGGTATGAGCTCAACGCCGAGGGCAGCCCTCACCCCGTCGGCCAGAAGGATCCCAACGCCTGGGGCCTGCACGACATGACCGGCAACGTCTGGGAGTGGGTCTGGGATTGGTACGCACCCTACCCCACCGAGGCGGTGGTGGATCCCGCGGGTGCCCCGACCGGCAAGCACCGCATCCGCCGCGGAGGCGCCTGGTACACCCGCCCACCCACCTGCTCGCGGCTCTGCTACCGTGAGGGCAAGGCTACGCACTCCAATGCCTACCGTCCTGGAAGCATAGGGCTCCGGCTGGCGCGGAGTCTGGAGTGAGGGGAGCTGGAACGCCTCCTTCGACGCGGCCCTGTGCATCTCCGAGCAGGAGGTACCCGAGTCCGAGCGCGGCTTCGACGAGGCCGTCCTGTCCTACCCCATCGACATAGGCGCCCCACCTGGTGGGCCCACGGCTGGTCCGACGGCGAGACCAAGGTCTACCTGCAGATCGACGCGGTCACCGGTGAGGTGCTCGAGCTGTGGGAGGAGTACCAGGATCAGGGGTGCCGGTGAAGGGCGGTTCGGGACCTCGTGTCCAGCGCCCTACCAGGCGAACAACACCTGGCTGGGCCCCACGCCTCCTCGGTCGACGATGATCTGCTGGTAGCCCAGGTTCTGGCCAGTCATCACGATGTCGTCGTAGGCGCCGGACTTGTCCTGGGGCATGGACTTCACGTCGGCGCGGTAGCGCTCGTAGAGGTACTGCGACAGCTCGAGCGCCGTGAGCGCGCCGTCGTGGTCCTCGTCCGCCCGGCGCTCACCGATGGCCTCCACCATGAAGCGGGACAGGTAGCCGCCTGCACGGAACTTGCGAGCCACCGCCGAGGTGACGTCCTCGTGGGAAGAGAACAGGCCCATGCGACCGGGCTGGCTGATGAGGTCCTTGGAGAACCCGCCGCTGAAGCAGGAGTCGAAGACGATCAGCACGGTGCCGTGCTCGATCTCGTCGAGGACCGCGGCCAGGGCATCGTCGGTGATCTGGGCGTCGTACAGCGCCAAGGTCTCGTCGAAGCCGTCGGGATCCGCAGGCTGGAAGCCGCCGACGTGCTCTGTGCGGCCACCATGGCCCGAGAAGAACAACACCAGGCGGTCCTCTTCGCCCATGCGGCTGCCCAGGTCACGCAGCGCGCCGACCATAGCGTCCACGGTGGCGCTGCTGTCGGTGAGCAGCACGCCGTTGTCGGCGCCCATGCCCACGGTCTGCATCCCCTCGTACAGGTAGGCGGCGTCCTCGGCGGTGTAGTCCAGATCGCCAGGGCCATCGGCGGGGTAGTCGCTGATGCCCACGAACACGCCGTAGGTCTCGCCCACGCCTTCGTGCTGCACCAGGGTGGTGACGTCCGCGGCATCGCCCATGTCCACCTGGACGGAATAGCTGCCCGTCTCTGCTGGCCGGTAGGAGGTTGCCACCAGGCGATAGCGCCCGGTCTCCGGGGCCACCACGTCGACCCGGGACAGCTCGGAGCTGCCCTCCCAGTCGTCGTTCTGTACGATGGACTCATCGGGGAACATCAGGGCCATGTAGGGATCGAAGTCGGTGGAGCGCACCCAGGCGGAGATGCCCTGGCCCTGGACCGCATCGAAGACGTACAGGTCGGAGTACTCACCGGCGTCGAGGGTCATGTCGCCGTCTTGCAGGCTGCCGGTGGCCGGCGTGCCGGAGACGAGCTGGATGACGTCGCGTTGGCCGGCCTGCTCGGGGCTGACCTGGCCGGAGGAGACCTCGATGGAGAACGAGCCACCCTGTCCCGCGGCGTAGGAGGTGGCGATGATGACGTACTCCCCCGCCTCGGACAGGGTCGCCTCGATGACACTGTGCCCGGTGCCCTCGGGTCCATCGTCGTTCTCTTCGCGGAAGTCGCCGGGGCCCACCAGACCCAGGTAGGTGTCGAAGTCGCCCGACATCTCCACCCGAATGGCCTGGCCTGGCAGACCGCTGATGGGGAAGGTCTCGTACCACTCGCCATCCGGCAGCTGCTCGTCGCCGGAGCCCAGGGAGCCGCTGAAGCTGGTGCCGGAGGCGACCGAGGAGTCGTCGCCATCGCCGGAGACCCGGCGCAGGCTCAGGTCGTAGCTGCCGGACTCTCCTGCCCGGTAGCTGGTGACACCGACGAGGTACTCACCGGAGGCCGGCAGGGTGAAGTCGATCAAGGAGCGGTCGCTGGCACCCTCGAAGTCGTCGTTGACGACCTGCTCCTCCTGCGGGGAGCGGAGGATCAGGAAGGGGTCGAAGCTGCTGGAGCGCAGGTCGACGATCCAGCGCTCGCCCGCTTGCCCGCTGACGTAGATGGCGTCGAGCCACTCACCGGAGCTGATGACGGTGTCGCCTTCGCCCAGGGTACCGCTCCACCGCTCGGTCCCGTCGCCCGCCGTGCCGCTGTCGGCGCCGCCGACCAGCTCGGCCGAGACGGTATAGTCGCCGCTCTCGTCGGCTGCGTAGGTGGTGGCCAGAACCACCCAGGGGCCGGTCTCCTCGACCACCCACTCGACCCGGGAGCGGGTGCGGGAGCCCTCCCAGTCATCGTTGCCGGTGATGTCGCCGGAGGGCGAGCGGACGCCGATGTAGGTGTCCAGGCCGGTGGAGGTCATCTCCACGGCCACCGACTGGCCGGCCTGGAGTTGGACCTCGTAAGCGTCGAACCACTCGCCGTTGTCGAGCTGGGCGTCGCCAGCCTCGAGGCGACCGCTGGCGGACTGACCCAGGGACAGACCGCTCACCGCCACCTCCGCCTGCTGCGGTGTCCCACCCGCGCTGGGGGCGGTGCCGTCGCCTTCGGCCTTGGAGATGCGCAGGTGGTACTTGCCCTTCTGCCCGGAGCCATAGCTCGAAGCGTAGACGATCCAGGTGCCGCTCTCCTCGGCGAACAGGTCGATGGCGCTGAGGTTGGAGGCACCGGCGTCGTCGTTTTCGTAGACCTGGCCACTGGGGGCCTTGACCACCAGGAAGGTGTCGAGCTTCTTGGAGCCCTC
>CAZHIK010000235.1:0-10458 GCA_964532635.1 uncultured Enterobacterales bacterium | reverse complement strand
GCTCGCGAGGGCCTGACGAAGCGGGCTATCCTGGACCTCCATGCGAGGTCCCCATGCGCAGCCCCCTCCTGATCTGCCTCCTCCCGATCCTGGCTTGTTCCCCGGATCCCGGCGACACCGACGACGGGCGCACCCTGTTCCTGATCGACGAGTCTCCCCTGCTGCCCTTCCCGTCCATGCAGCTCACCGAGGCCGACGCCACCTCCGCCACGGGCTACCGGCTGGCGGTGCCCGAGGACCTGCTGCCCTACAGCGAGGGCGGCAACCCCATCCCGGTGGAGCGCCTGAACCGCCTGGACGGCTTCTCGGTGGCCGCCACTGCGGTGGTGCACTTCGACGGAGTGAGCATCGACGGGTCCAACCTGCCCCACTGGACCGACGTGAGCGCCAGCCTCGAGCCCGACTGCCCCGTGCAGCTGTACGATCTGGACAGCGGCGAGCGCCTGCCCCTGTTCGCGGAGCTGGACGCCCACCCCGAGGCGGTGCCCGGCGAGAGCCAGGCCCTGCTCGTTCGGCCCCTGCAGGCCTTGGCTTTCGGGACCCGCCACGCGGTGGTGCTCACCTCGGACCTGGTGCAGCCCGACGGCAGCCCGGTGCCCTCACCCGGGGGCTTCGCGGGGCTGCGTGACGACCAGCCCCACCCCAGCCTGGCGGGGGAACAGGAGCGCTTCGAGGCCATCTTCGACATGCTCGAGGACGAGGGCATCGAGCGCGGCGAGCTCACGCTGGCCTGGGACTTCGTCACCGGCAGCGAAGCCGTCACGCACGCTCACCTGGACCACGTGCTCGAGGCTGCGTTGGCCGACATGCCCCGGGAGCAGGAGCACCAGCCGAGCTACACCGTGGAGAACTTCTGGAGCCCCGACGAGGGCGACGTCCTCAACGAGCGCGCCTGGCGAGTGGCCGATGGAGACTTCGAGCTCGAGGGTTTCCTGACGGAAGAAGGCGACTTCGAGATCGGAGATGACGATCTGCCCATCTCACAGGGCGACGACGAGGTCTACTGGATGGTCTTCGTGCCCCAGTCGCTCGCGGACGCCCCGGCGGGCTCTGCCCCGGTGGTGGTCTTCGGCCACGGCATCCTGGCGTCCCCCAAGATGTACCTGTTCTACGAAGACGATCCCATGGCGGTCCAGGCCCTGGCCGACCGGCTGGGGGCCATCTTCATCGGCACCGAGTGGCGGGGCCTGACCACTCGGGATCTGGGCGACGCTGCAGCGGTGGCGTCGGACTTCGGCACCTTCCACCACCTCACCGACAAGATGATCCAGGGCTTGGCCAACGCCTCGGTCCTGCCGCGCCTGGTGCGCACGGGCTTCGCCGACGCCGAGGTGCTGCAGGCCAGCGACGGGTCCGGCTCCCTCGTCGACCCCGAGCGCGTGTACTACCACGGCATCTCGCTGGGGGGCATCAACGGCGCCAACCTCATGGCCCACACCGAAGACATCGATCACGCCGTGCTTCACGTGGGCGGAGCCGTCTGGTCCACCATGCTCGAGCGCTCCAGCAACTGGACCGCCTTCGAGACCATGATGGAGTTCGGGGTCGAAGATCCCCTGGACCGGCAGGTGCTCTACGCCGTGTCCCAGCTGATGTGGGATCCCGTCGATCCGATCACCCACACCGCTGGGCTGAAGGGTCGCTCGCTGCTGTGGCAGGAGTCCATGGGCGACGAGCAGGTGCCCAACCTGTGCACCCACGCCCTGGTGCGCTCGGTGGGTGTGCCGCTGCTCGCTCCTGCCATCGAGCCCGTGCTGGGCCTCGAGGAACAGGAGGGACCGCTGGGCCCCGATGCGGCGGCCCTGGTGCAGTTCGACCCGGAGCTGGGACGGCCCCACGACACCAACCGCCCCTCGGAAGAGACCGGAGCCCACTACTTCCCGCGCCACTGTGAGCCCGTGCATCAGCAGATCGAGACCTTCCTCACGGAGGGCTCCGAGGGCACGATCGAGCACACCTGCGGCGACGAGGCCTGCGTGCTGGACGAGGAAGACTACCTCTACTGAGGCGTGGGCTCGGCCTGGTCGGCGGGCGGCTTGGGCTCCACCTCGGTCTGCTCGTCCTCGGCGGACTCGGCGGCCTTGTCTTCGGGTTCCTCGCCGAGCTCCTCGACGCCCTTGGCCAGCTCGAAGGGCTTCTTGTCGCTCGCCTCGTCCGCCGGCTTGTCGGGCACGGCGCTGTGCAGGTCTTCCGAGACGCGCTCCACGTCGTCCTCGGTGAGGGCACGGGGCAGGGGCAGCTCTGCCCAGCGGGAGCGCTGGACCTGTTCGGCGGTGGTGAACAGGGTGTAGACCACGCACCAGATGGGTTCGGTGGGGGGCAGCAGCAGGAAGCGACCCTTGGCCCGCTTGCGCTCGCACAGGCCGTTGAGTGTGCGGACCAGGCCCCTCATGTCCAGCTGGCCGTTCTCGACCTTCACCGGGAAGCGGAAGGCACGCTCGCGGACCTTGTAGATCACCTTGTAGGTCCCGTCGGTCAGCACGTGGTCGGGATCGAGCTCATCGCCCTTGGCGCTGGTGATGTCCTCGAGCGCCAGCCCGCTGCGGCGAAGGCGGTAGTCCATGCCGAACAGGCGCTTGCGGACCTCCACCGCCTGCAGCTTGCTGGCGTCCATGATCATCGCCGGCATCTCGCCCTTCTGGTAGTCGAGGTAGCGGGCGAACTCGATCAGAGGGGACCACCACAGCTCCACCTTGCCTTCCTTGCAGTGCTCCAGGATGGTGCGACGCAGCACATCGCTCTGGTGTTCGTTGAGGTGCTCCCAGATGCCCAGCTTCTCGAATCGGGCCTGGATCATGGGGACATCGAGGGGGGAGAGCTTGCGCGGTTCGCCCTCTCCCTGGCCGATACCCTCGGTGACCGAGCGCTCCGCCTTGGGCGCCGCGCTGCGGGTCACCGGCTGGGGCTTCGCTGTGCTGCGGAGGCTGTCCGGATCCTTGCCCAGCAGTTGCAGGACCCAGTCGCGTTTGTTGTTCCAGATCCAGACGCCGACAAGAGCGATGATCAGCAGGATAGCGAGGATCTGAAGCATGGCGGGCTTTCCTCTGGGTACGTCCTAGAGGATAGCAGTGGGCTCCTCCCCTCGGTGACAATTATCGACAATCTGGCCGTTGTTTTCGTGGTGTCTCAACAGCTTAGGAGCCCATCTCCAGCGGGAGAGACCCCCTGGGAACCCGATGGGGACGGCGCACCCGGGAATTCCCCGGGTCTGGACCCAGGGAATTCCCGGTGTTGGCTACTTGGCCGTGGCCACCAGGCTCCTGTCACTCCAGTGGGCACGCTGGAAGCGGCCCCAGAGCAGCGCGGCCATGCCGGTCACCATGATGGTGGTGCCCAGCCAGGCCCCCAGGAGACCCAATCCGGCCGGCAGGGCCAGCCACCAGACGAGGGGGATGCCGACCACCCAGCTCATGAAGCCCACAGCCCACATGGGGTAGCGGGTGTCACCCGCACCCCTCAGGGCTCCGTAGCTGATCATGTTGACGCCATCGAGGACCTGGAAGACCGCAGCCACGGGCAGCAGCATGGCGGCCAGCCGGACGACCTCGGCGTCGGTGGTGAAGATGGCCGACAGGGGGGTGGCCAGGCCGACGTAGACCAGGGCAGCTACTCCGGTGATCCCCAGGCCCAGCAGCAGGGTCCTCCGGCCGGCGAGCACCGCCAGCTGTGGTTGACCCGCGCCCAGGTGACGCCCCACCAGGGTGGTGGCGGCCACGCCCAGGCCCCAGGTGGTCATGAAGCTGACGCTCATCAAGCGCATGGCGACCTGGTTGGCGGCCAGTGGGGCGGCCCCGAGCCAGCCGATCATGATCGCGAACACCATGTAGGCGCCGACCTCGAGGAAGAACTGCATGCCCATGGGCAGGCCCACGCGGCACAGCTCCCACACGTAGCGCAGGTCCAGTGCCTCGTGGATGCGGTCCGCGCCGAAGCGGCGCAGGTAGGCGCTCCCCGGGCGGTGGACCACCGCGACGAAGCAAGCGAGCATGAACAGGTTGCTGATGGCCGTGGCCAGTCCGGCACCTGCCACACCCAGGGCGGGGACCGGGCCCACGCCGAAGATCAGCACCCAGTCCAGCAGCATGTTCACCAGGTTGGACACCAGGGCGATGACCATCGGGGTGCGGGTGTGCCCCAGGCCCTCGAGGTAGCCGTTGTAGACCCAGTAGCCGAACACGCCCAGGAACCCGAGCAGCCGGCAGGCGGCGTAGATCGAGGCCAGCTCGGCCACACCCTCGCCCTGCCCCATCCATCCCAGGGTGGGCAGACTCAGGAACAGCGCGAGCAAGGTGGCACCGCCCACCAGGACCGCCATCCGCACGCCCTGGCCCAGGACACGGCCGCACTCGCGAGGCTTTCCCGCTCCGTGGTTCTGGGCCACGTAGGTGTTGACCACGCTCAGCAGGCCCAGGCCCAGGACGCCGAGGGTGAAGATCCAGGTGTGGGCCAGGCCCACGGCTCCCTGAGACACGGCACCCAGGCGACCCACCATGGCGGTGTCCACCAGGCCCATCGCCGTGAAGCTGAGCTTGGAGACCACCACGGGCGTGGCCAGCGCGACGATCTCGCGCCAGCTGGGTGCCCGCAGGGTTCTGCTTCCTTCTTCTGTCGCGCGTGACATGATGTCTTTCCTCGGTGGTGGCGACGCGCGTCGCCGTGGGTGGGATGGAAGCGGGGTCCCGAAACGCCGGAAGCCCCGCCTCCGAGGTGGTGGCGGGGCTTCCGGTTTCCCTGCAGGGGGAGCCTAGGCGCTCATCCGCCACCTCGAGCCGGCACGATGCCGACAAGGTTGAGATCGATGTGGGTGGCGAACTTCATGAAGCTCTCTGCGAGGGGTTGATCGATGGGCACAACCTGCTTCGGTTGGCGCGGGGTGTCAAGCGAGAAGTCGGGATTGGGATCGGAGTCGGGCTTGGGATCGGCATCCCGCGGATCTCACCCCAGGTACCACCACATCCAGAACGGGCCCAGGGCGAGCAGGGCCACCGCGAGGGCGAGGCCGCTCCAGCCCAGACCAGGGGCGTGCTCCAGCTCCCAGGCCGCAAGCTCCAGCTTCTCGCCGTGGCCTTGTCGGCGGGCTTCCTCGAGGGCGTGGGCCACACGCTTGGGCAGGCGGCTGTGATCCCGCGAGGTCTCGATGATGGTCAGCTCGCCGAAGCCCGGGTGGGCCACCGTGGCCCGGCAAGCCACCACATCGCCGACGGGCAGCAGCTTCTCCCGGTAGCCAAAGCGCAGCTCCATGGTCCGGTAGCTCTTGCGCGGACCCAGCCCGAAGGGGGGCCCCACGCGGAGCGTGCCACTGGACAGGTCCAGCTCCATGCCCCGGTTGCGGTAGGAGAGGCCGAGGGCGCCGAGGGCCACGGCGGCGGCGCCGTAGATCAGCACCATCAGCCAGCCCCCCAGGGCCAGCTCGAAGGGCCCCACGCGCGTGATCATCCACGGCGCCAGGGCGGTGCCGGCGCAGCCCAGGGCCGCCGCCAGGTACCAGGCCCGAAGCGGGCGCACCACGAAGCGCCCGGCCGGCGGGTCCACCTCGTAGCTCCTTGCATGGTCGAACAGCCTGCGCTTCACGGCCACTCTCCTGGGCGTGGAGTATCCCGTTCCTGGGGCCCGCTACCGGCTGGTGTGGGCGTGCGGCGCGAGAGGCTGATCAGGACTTGCCGCTGGCAGCACAGCTCCCTGTGACGAGCCTTCGCTCCGGAGTGCCCTTGCGCCGTCTGGTCTTTCCGTTCGCCCTGCTGCTGTCGGCCTGTGGAGACCCGCAGCCCGAGTCCGCTCCTCCGCTTGGCGACAGTGAGCCTGGGGTGGAGGACACGGGTCCTGTGGAGGCCGACGGGCCTCTCGTGGCCAGCTCCGGCGAGCTCGCCGCCTGGTACCTCGATGGTGACGGCGACGGCTTCGGAGATGACGGTACGGCCCAGCTGTCGGCCTGGCCCACGCCAGACCGGGTAGCCCAGGGGGGCGACTGCGACGACGAGGACGCCACAGTGCACCCCGGCGCTGAGGAGCTGTGCAATGGTATCGACGACGACTGCGACGGGCGGGCCGACCTCGGGGAGGTCTCCACCTGGTACAGCGACAGTGATGGTGACGGCTGGGGGCATCCGGCGGAGTGGGAGGAGACCTGCGCTCCCTCTGGGGGATGGGTGGAGCAGGGGGGCGACTGCGATCCATCGGATCCCAGCGTGCACCCGGAGGCCCCCGAAGCGTGTGACGGCGAGGACGACGACTGTGACGGGACCATCGACGAAGGCTTCGACGCCGACGGTGACGGCTTCCGCTCCGACGCCTGCGAGGATGGGACCGACTGCGACGATGGGGACGCCAGCGTGTATCCGGGGGCCGACGAGCTGTGCGAGGATGGCGTGGACAACGACTGCGATGGGGCCGACGCCATCTGCGGTCTGTTCGGAGACTACGACCTGACCACCGAGGCGCCGCTGCTGCACAGCTCCAACAGCTCCTACGACGCGGGCCGGCTGGTGGAGATCGGGGATGTGGACGGCGACGGACAGGGGGATCTGCTGGTGGCCTGCTACCGGGCCGACGCCGCCAATGGTGGCGCCTACCTGGTCTACGGCCCCGTCACCGCCAGCGACGATCTGGACCGCGCGGGCGTGTGGTTCCAGGGTGAGCGGGAGACCTACAACGCCGGCCGCTCCATCGCCTTGGGCGACGCCAACGCCGACGGGCTCGAGGACGTGTGGATCGGCGCCCCCCACTCCAGCACCGGGGCCAACTACCTGTTCTACGGTCCCGTGACCGACGACGTGAACCTCGTGGAAGCCGACGTGCAGGCCATAGGCCCCACCAACACGGAGTTCGGCCACGGCTCGGACCTGGCGGACTTCAACGGTGACGGTATCGCCGACATGCTGGTCGGCGCCTACGAGGATCTGGGCATGGCGGGTGCGGTCTACATCGAGTACGGCCCGTTCTCCGCCACCGAGGACCTGGTGGGAAGCGCGGACGCGGTGCTCACCGGCGTCGCGCCGCGGGACGAGACCGGACGGGTGCTGCGTGCAGGAGCGGACATGAACGGCGACGGCATCAACGACATGTTGGCGCCGGCGATCATGAACGACACCGGTGCCATCGATGGTGGTTGCATCTTCGTGGTCCACGGGCCCGTGTCTGGCACGATGTCGCTGTCCGGCGCCGACGGAGTCCTGGTGGGCGAGACCACGCGGGACTACGCGGGCGAGGCACTGGCCCAGGGGGATGTGGACGGCGACGGCCTGGCCGATGCTCTCGTGGCCTCCTACGACAACTCCTCCTACGGCAACGCGGGGGCGGCCTACCTGGTGCTGGGTCCAGCCACGGGGACTACGGGCCTGAACAGCGCCCAGGCCATCGTGCGTGGCTCGGCGAACAGCGAGATGTGCGGCGCGGGTCTGAGCCTTGGGGACGTGGACGGCGACGGCTTCGCGGATCTGGCGGTGGGGGCTCCGGGGGCATCCTCGGTCGCCCCATGGGGTGGCGCGGTCTACTTCTTCCAGGGCCCCCTGAGCGGCTCCTTCACCGGGGCCGATGCACAGGCCACCCTCTGGGGTGGCGCGGCGTGGGAGAGCGTGGGCCAGGGGGTGTACTTCGGGGATCTGAACGGTGACACCTGGCTGGATCTGGCGGTGGGAGCCCCGGGCGAGGGCACCGGCGGCAGCTCCGCTGGCGGCGTGTACCTGATGCTCCCGGAGGAGTGAGGCGGTAGCCCGGTTAGCTGCTCACATGTCCATCCGTCCCGAGCCCCCTGATCCGCTGCACGCCCGGGAGCGCTGGCTGCCGCTGCACGGTGAGTGGGACTTCGATCCCGATCCGCGGGATCGGGGGCTGGGCGAGCGCTGGTTCGAGCGGCGGGAGCTGGGGAGCTCCATCACGGTGCCCTTCTGTGTGGAAGCGGAGCGCTCCGGCGCTCGGGAGCACGCGCGCGTGGGGCGCTTCTGGTATCTGCGGCGCCTCGAACGCCCCGAGGAATGGGGCGGTGGGCGATGCTGGCTGCGGCTGGGGGCCGTGGACCACAGCGTGAAGGTCTGGCTGAACGGAGAGCCGGTGGGCGAGGGGAGCGGAGGCTTCACCCCCGTGGAGCTCGCGCTTCCGTTGGTGGAGGGTGAGAACATCCTGGTGCTGCGGGTGCAGGAGACCCGCAAGGCCTCGCTGCCGCGGGGCAAGCAGACCCACCTGCCCTTCACCCACACCATCTTCTACGAGCCCACCTCCGGTATCTGGCAGCCGGTGTGCCTCGAGGAGCGGGGGCGCAGCTTCGTGGAGCGCATCGCCGGGCTGACCTCCCAGGACGGGCGAGGCTTCGACTTCCATGTGCGCGTCGGAGGGCCGCCCGTGGGTGAGCTGGAGCTGCGCCTCGAGCACCCCGACGGGCGCAGGGACGCCAGCGCGGCCAGCCGGATCACCGGCGCCGAGATCGAGCTTCCGGTGCAGCCCTTGCGCCGGGAGCCCTGGAGCCCGGAGCAGCCCGCGCTGTACCGCGTCACCGCCATCCTGCGCCAGGGCGGGGTGGAGGTTGACCGGCTGGTGTCCTACGCCGGCCTGCGCACCGTCGGCGTGCGTGAGGGCCGGGTGCTGCTCAACGGCCAGCCCTTGTACCAGCGGCTGGTGTTGTACCAGCCCTACTGGCCTGGCGGCTGGGCCACGGCCCCCAGCGACGAGGCCATGGCACGGGACATCGAGCTGGCTCGTGCCATGGGCTTCAACGGCCTGCGCATCCACCAGACCATCCCCGATCCCCGCCTGCTGTACCACTGCGACCGGCTGGGGATGCTGGTCTGGGAGGAGCTGCCCAGCCCCTTCCTGTTCGCCCCGGTGGACCGGTCGGCCTTCGAGGCCCTGCTCGAGGCCGTGGTGCTGCGGGACCGGGGCCACCCCTCGGTGATCAGCTGGGTGCTGTTCAACGAGACCTGGGGCATCTTCCCCATCCTGTGGAGTGCCGACTGGCGGCGCTGGGTGCTGGACATGGTGGAGCGCTGTCGCGCCCTGGCGCCCGGAGCCCTGGTGGTGGACAACTCCGGCTACGAGCACCTCGGGGGCGATCTGCTGGACATCCACCACTACCTGGCCGATCCCGAGGCCGTGCGGGCGCTCTATCGGGCGCTCGAGCACCCCGAACGGATGGGCTTCGAGGCCTGGCGCCAGCTGTACATGGCAATGCCGAGCCGCATCCACAAGAGCCCGCTGGCGCCGGGTGCCCGCTACCAGGGGCAGCCTGTGCTCATCAGCGAGTGCGGTGGTCACGGCTTCGGTCCCTACGCGGGAGGCGAGCTCACCCTGCTCGAGAGCCTGGAGCGCACCATCGGGCTCATCCGGGAGCACCCGCACCTGCAGGGCTTCTGCTACACCCAGCTGTGCGACGTGGCCCAGGAACGCAACGGGCTGCTGGACGCTGAGCGTGAGCCCAAGGCGCCCGTGGAGGCCATCCTCGCGCTGGTGGCTGCGCCCGTGTAGTGGCTGCCCTACTCGGACTCCCAGGCCGCGACGGGCTCGGTGGGGGCGAAGGGATCGACCTGCTCTTGCCGCTCTGGCTCGTCTGGCGCCCAGGGCAGGTAGGGATCCTCGGCCAGGACCTGTGCTTCGTCGGGCAGGTGGGGCACCACGCCCACGAAGTCGGCCTGCAAGCTCCGGTGTAGCTCGAGGTCTGGATCGCCCTCTTCCAGGGGCTGGAGGAAGCGGAAGGGATCAGGGGAGTTCCAGGCCAGGATGTGGTGGCACTGGGTGCAGTCGTGGGACACCGCGGTCCCGTCGATGGCCACCATGTCGCGGTGGTGGCAGCGCGCACAGCCGGTCTCGCCCTGGTGGCCGATGTGGTCGGGGTAGGGTTCCCAGTCCACGTTCATGACCGGGTGCACGTTGCGGCGGTGGGCCGCCTGCAGCACGACGACGGCGTCGTCGAGGCGGGGGGCCAGGGCCGGGTAGTCTCGCTCGTGGTGGCGCAGGTAGTAGCCGTGGAGATCCCGGTCGATGCCCCGCATCGCGCCGCCTACGCTGGCGTAGTTGCCCGTGAGGGCGGCCAGGGCGGTGCGCTTGATGGCCGGGATGGTGGGATCGATGTCGCCGCTGGCCATGGCCGCATCCACGATGGCCTCAGGCTGCTCGTAGACGTGTGTGGCACGGTTGTGGCAGTCCACGCAGTCCATGCTGCGCGGGGTGGCGTGGGCTTCCTCTTCGCCCGCCCAGCGCTGGTTGTCGTAGCGGCGCCAGCTGCCGTCGGGCTGCAGGACCTCGGCCCACAGGATGTGCTCCCGCTCGTCATCGACCGAGGCGTAGCGCACCGAGTTTTCACCGGCGATGTGCCAGTGGATGCCCTGGCTGTCGGGTTCGCCGCTGCCTACCTTCATGCCCAGGGTGGTGTGGCGCGGGGTGGAGGCCTCGTCGAAGGCGTAGTGGGTGCGGGTGACGACCCGCTCACCGTAGAACTTCGCGGGCCAGTGGCAGGTCTCGCAGGTCTCGCGA
>CAZHIK010000234.1:0-10458 GCA_964532635.1 uncultured Enterobacterales bacterium | reverse complement strand
GGTGGATGTGCTCGCGGGTGGCGTCCAGCACCGCAGCAGCGTCGGGCCCGAGCCCGCTCAGATCGGCCTCGAGCTCCGACAGGACCCCGATCCAGGCCACGTCGGGAGCGAAGCCCAGCTCCGCGCCGTCCCGCAGCGCTGGCGTCCCCGCGGTGAGCCACAGCTCATGGGTGGTCTCCTGCCAGCCTGGCACAGGCTCCCAGCCCAGCTCCCCCAACACCTCGAAGCGCCACTGCAGCGCCAGCGCGTGGCGGCCGAGGGTGCTGGGCAGCGCCTCGGTGTCGAAGCTCAGGGCTGCGCCCCCGGTGTAGGGCGCGTCGGGCTCCACCGCCTCGAGCCCGTCGGCCACCAGCCGCAGCACCGGCGGTGCGTCGGCCGAGGTCTGGAGGGTGCCCAGGGCGGGCAGCACCGCACCGCTGCGCTGGGACACGGCCTGGCTGCCCCCGAGAACCTCGAGTCGGGCTCGCGCACCCGCGGTGTAGGCGGCGGGCAGGTTGTGTGCGCTGCTGTCCGGTACGCCGTCTCCCCAAGGCGGAACGTCGGGATCGCCCCAAGGCTCGGGCTCGACGCGGGGCTCGCCGTCGTCCCCGTCCAGGTCGGCCAGGGCGTCGTCACCGGGGTGGGGGCGGTACTCGGCCACAAGGCCATCCAGCTCCGTCAGACCAAGCTCGAGCAGCCCCAGCTTGTGGAAGGCCAGGGGCACGAAGACGCTGTCATCGGGCTGCTCCACAAAGTCCACCTCCACCACACCAAGGCGCAGCACCCAGGCGTCCAGCCCAGCGTGGGCGGTGGCACCCGCTTCGCAGGCGGCGGTGGCCTGCACACGGACAGCGCCGGGATCGTAGGCGAGGCCCTCGCCGTCGAGGCCGTCCCAGCCCAGGTTCACCGCCTCGCCGTCCTCCAGGCCGATGCCCGGGTCCCAGCTGTGACCGTGGCCGTCGACGTGCAGGACCTCGAGGGTGACCGCGCAGGCCTGGCCCTCGGGGGCCTCCACCAGGTGCAGCTCGAGCTCGAGCTCGGGCTCACCGGCGAGCTTGGGATCGATCACCGCAGCTCCGATCCAGCTGGCTTCCAAGGACGCCGTCTCGTGCATCCAGTGGACGTTCTCCAGGGGACCGCAGCCCTGGAGACCAACGAGCAGCAGCAGCGAGCGGGCGGCCCTCACAGCTCACCTCCACGCCGACGCAGCAGCACCAGCGGCAGGGCCAGCAACCACGCGATGCCGATGGCCCAAGGCGTGCTCGCGCAGCGCGACACCTCCTCGGCCTCCTCCCAGCGATGCGCCTCATCCTCGGGCAGCTCGGGCGGCCAGGTGCCTGTGTCGGCGTGACCATCGCAGTCCGCGTCGCTCACACCGGGGCTGGGCTCGGCCCCCGGGTGCACCGCGGCGTCGCCGTCATCGCAGTCCCCCTCGGCCTCGCTGTAGCCATCGCCGTCGTCGTCGCTGCCCGGGGTGTCCTCGTCGATCTCGCCGTCGCAGTCATTGTCCAGGCCGTCCCAGGCCTCGGCACCACCTGGGGAGACCAGGGGCTCCAGCTCGTCGCAGTCCCCCTCGCCCACGGTCCAGCCGTCGCCGTCGTGGTCATCGGTCGCCGACGCCGCCTGCGCCAGCACGGTGGCTCCGTCCTGGTCGAGGCTCATCGCGTAGGCGAAGGAGAGCTCCGCGCGCTCGCCCGCTGCGAGGTCACCCAGCTCGGCCCAGACTCCGATCTGGTAGTCGCCGTCCAGCTCGGTGCTGGAGCTGGCCTCGAGCTCCGAGGGCAAGGCGCACCAGGCGCAGATGGCGCCGTGGCCATCGGGCGCCGCCAAGGCGATCACGCGACCGTCAGCCTCTCCCACCGCGGCCGCCCAGCCCTCGCCGGCGCGGTTGAGGGTGGTGTAGACACCGCTCATCCAGAAGTCCTGGTCCGGATCGACCACACGCGCGATGCGCAGGCCCGGCAGGTCTGTCGTGGCGGTGATCACGGCGTGCAGCCTCAGCCAGGGCTCCTCCCAGGGCGCCTGAGCGGTGAGGGTGACCTCGAAGTCGTCGGTGCTCCCTCTACCCCGCAGCCAGGCCATGGCGCTGGTGGCCCCGGGCTCCTCCCAGTCCAGCTGCAGGCAGCTGGCGCCGTCAGGGTGGCTGCTGGCGCAGCTGCCGCCTGCCCACTCCAGGGACCAGGCCTCGAAGGCCCGCCCCACCACCAGGATGTCTCCACCCATGGGGTGGGAGCCCTCGGCGCCCTCCGGCTCCCAGCGCAGGCCCAGGTCGATGGTGTCGTTGACCAGCGAGCCGTCGGCCGCCAGCCCTGCGGCCAGCTGGTCCGAGGCGAGCCAGCGATCCTCGGCCGCGATGTCCGCCCACGCCGCGGTCGCTGTCAGCAGCAGGACCGTGGGCGCGAGCCGGTGCATCACTCCTCCCCGGTCTCGCTGTCCAGCTCTTCG
Organism: uncultured Enterobacterales bacterium; assembly: GCA_964532635.1. Lineage (GTDB taxonomy): Bacteria > Myxococcota_A > UBA796 > UBA796 > JAFGLY01 > CALDOK01. Next base: position 8,034 of record CAZHIK010000234.1, on the reverse strand, counting down.
TCATCGAGCTTGTCCAGCTCCTCGAAGGGGTTCTCGAGCACCCGCCGCAGGGTCCGGGACAGCACCATGGCGTGGTAGCCGTCGATGAAGCGGTGATCGAAGGTTGCGTTGATGCGCATCACCCGCCCCGGGACCACCTCGCCGTCGTCGACCACGGCCTCATCGGCGATCTCGCCGGGGGCGATCCAGATGGGCACGCGGGTGTAGGGCACCACGGGCACGTAGGCGGTGTCCAGGCCCAGGGAACCGATGTTGGTGACACAGGCGCCCCCGAAGGCGTTCTTGGGCATCCCCGCCCAGCGCATGTCCAGGTTGAGATCGTAGAGCAGGAACGCCAGCATCTTCATGAAGAAGTTCATGAGCAGAAACGGCACCATCATGATGGTGTCCTTGCTCTTCTTCATTGCCTTGTCCTCGCCCTTCTTGATGGCACCCACCTGCTTGTCCAGCTGCTCGATCTGCTCGACCAGGCTGCACTGATCGGCCTTGCGCACCACCGCGGACGACAGGTCGACCTTGGCACCGTCTTCGCTGGGCACGACCACCAGCACGGAGATGTCCACGTCCTTGCGGCGGTAGATCTTGTTCCAGCGCAGGATGGCGTTGGCGTCCGGGCAGTCCGCGAGGGCCCGGGCCACCGCCGCCGTCACCAGGTGGGTGACCGTGAGGCGCAAGCCCGTCTTCTCGCGGAAGGCCTTGATGTAGGCCTCGGCCTTCTCCATGCGCACCCCGAGGGTGCCGTACACCTGCGGGTCGTAAGTGGTGGACCAGGTGCCGATGGCGACCTTGCGAAAGGGGCTGGTGCGCTTGGGGGGATGCAGCGGGACGTTGGGCATGGGGTCTCCTGGGGGACGCGACCATCTTCCCACAACGAGGCCCTCGGTCGAACCGGTGCGTTGCGGGGACCATGGCTCCCGGCTCCGACGAAAACTCGACACCTCGGTCGACGCTTCGTCACTTCACTGCCCGAAAACCGACCTCGAACCGTTGTCAGACCATGGCACGGAGTTTGCCGAGGCACGGGGCGACCACCTGGAGGGTTCCATGACCGAGCTGCCCTGGCACCTGGTTCTTCACGCCGAAGGCGTGCCCATCGCTCCCCGCACCGCCGCGCGACGGGAGCTGGCGCGCACCGTCTACCGCATCGCCGACACCCGCGGGCTGCTGGCCTTCGGGGCCGCGGAGGACCAGCTCCACGCCGTGGTGGTGTGCGCCCGACAGCAGGCCCAGGGCGTGGCCCGGCAGCTGGCGGTGGCGCTGCGCAGCCGCCTGGGGGTGGGCGTGCCCCTGTGTCCCGACCAGCTCCACGAGCTGCGCGACCACAGCCACCTGCGCTCGGTCTTCCACCTGGTGCTGAACCAGCGCAACCGCCACGGCCTGCACAGTGACCCCTTCCTGGACGCCTCGAGCCTGCCCGAGCTGCTGGGGGCCCGGCTGCTGCGAACGGGGAGCGTCGAGCTGGTCCGGGAGCTTCTGCCGGACGTGGGCCACCAGGACCTGCTACCCCACCTCGCCATGCCCCGACTCGAGCGCTACCCGGCCCTGATCCAGCCAGTGGATGCGGTCGCCGGTGCCCTGGCCCTGGGGGATCTCCACGCCCACCGCGAGCTGGGTCTGCTGGGCCGCGCGACCCTGGTGGCAACCTGCGCACCGATGCTGTCGACCACGGAGCTGTCCTGGCTACTCGGGCTCTCTGTCGCAGGCGTTGAGCGGCTGCGACAGGTCCAGGTCCCCGACCGGCTCCTGCGCGCAGTCCAGCTGCAGCTGGGCATCCGCCACTACCTGCACCTGCACCATCCCACGGCCCTCGATCACACCACCAGAGCGCCCAGCGATCAGCCCCTGCACCAGCGCGAGGCGGGCTAGAAGGTCTCCCCCCAGCCCGTGGTCACGGCCCAGCCGGTGTCGCTGAAGGCCAGATCGAGACGCACCACGTTCAGCTGGCGGGGCGGCATGAGCAGGCGCAAGCCCAGGCCACCGCAGGGGTGCAGGCCCGACTCTTCCACCCAGGCCCCGCAGCCGAAGACCACCCCCTCGAGGGGTCCGGCGACCATGCGGCGCCACTCCAGGTCCACGGCGGCGAGCGTGGCGCCGCGGTACCGGCCGTCAGGAGCGCCGCGGAGGATCTCGGCCCCGCCGGCCGAAGGCAGGCGGTACCAGGGCACCCCCTCGATGAAGGCGCGAGAGCCCTGCACCCGCCCAGCCACGACGCTGTCCCACGGCGCGCCCACGAAGCCCCGGGCCTCGGCCAACCCGTAGACGTGATCGTAGCTGGCCCCCAGACCCTCGATTGCCGTGCGCCAGCTGGTGCCCAGGTACCAGCCCCGCCGACTGCCACCCCAGCCGCTCCGGTGGTCCAGGCCGACGGCCACCTCCGGGCCATGGGCGGAAAGAGCTTCACCATCGACGCGGTCCCAGCGGGCTCGCGCCCCCAGCGACAGCCGCAGGTGGTCCAGCCGAAGGCCTGGCCCGAGGGCGACCTGGGCGCCCTCTACCCGCCACTCCGCAGGCGCATTGTCGACCCACAGGTCCTGCACCCAGCGGGACAGGACGAGATCGCCGTGGCCGTACACCTTGCCCGCGCTGGAGCCCGAGGCCGCCAGCCACGCGGAGCCGCGGGTGGTGCCCCCCGCCTCGAGGGCGAGCCGGTGGCCGCGCAAGAGCAGATCGGGGTGCACGAAGTGGACACCACCCCCGAAGCCGATGCCCGGTCCGCCCAGCAGACCCAGACCAAGCAGCCAGGTACCAGCGTAGGGGGGCTGCGCACCACCGGTGGCCACAAAGCCGTCGCCCATGCCATCCCGCGGGAGCCCCTGCAGGCGCGTGAGCCCATCGGCATCCGCTGCGAGCATCAGCGAGCGGGCCAGCGCCGGCCCCTCGAGCTCGGCCTCGAGCTCCGCGATGATCGCGCGGGCCTGGTCTGCATCCGCCCCCACCTCGGGTGGGGCCAACAGGTGGAAGTCCACCAGCGCCAGGCGGCACCATGGATCCGCCTCTGGGCAGGCCGCCAGGGCCCGATCGATGCGGGGGCCGTGCACAGCCATGCCCCAGTTGCCGGAGAACATCAGCAAGCGCAGCCGAGCCATGGCCTCGGCCGAGGGCTCGGCGCTGTCCACCGCTTCTCGCCAGGCCAGCACTGCGGCGCGGCGATCCCCGTCGAACCAGGCCCGGTCGCCACGATGGAGACACTCCAGACCGGGAGCCACCGCCAGCCCGTCGGCCTCCGACGCCTCCGCGCGTGCCGCCGTGGGGCGAGCCGCAGCGAACAGCAGCGCGATGAGAGCGGGGAGCGCAGGTCGCAGGCTCGCGAGCACAGGGGGTCCGGAGAACGGGTTGGTGGGAGACGCGTCGACTATAATGCCCTCCCTCAGCGCCCTGCCCCATGCTGCGAGGTTCCCGTGCCGATGTTCCGGACCACCGCCCTGCTCTCCACCGGTCTGCTCGTGCTCCCCGCTTGCAAGAAGGGCACCGAGGTGCCCCAGGACACCGAGGATCCGGGCCCGGTCATCATCGAGCACTGCGGTGAGGTGAGCGGTGAGGAGACCTGGACGGCCGACGCGATCCACGTCATCACCTGCGACATCACAGTCACCAGCACCCTGGTGATCGAGCCCGGCTCCGAAGTCTACGCGTGGCGCGACACCGCGCTGCGGGTCACCGGCGGCACCCTGCAGGCGGTGGGCAGCTCCGAGGAGGGCATCCTGATGGGCAGCAACGAAGGCTACCCCCGGGCCGGCGACTGGGTCGGCGTGGTCGCCGAAGACGCCGACATCCAGCTGGCCTGGGTCACCCTGCGCCACGCTGGCAGCAGCGGCGCCCTCCTCCACCTCGACGCCGGCACCGCCGACCTCGAGCAGGTGATCCTGAGCAACGGCCTCTCGACAGGCCTCTACGCCACGGGCACCACCTTCTCCCAGATCCGGGTCATCGAGGTGGCCTACGTCCCCACACCCCTGGAGCTGAACTGGACCGCCGCGTCGGTGCTCTCCTACGTCTTCTTCCAGGAGGTCGGCACCGAGGCCATCATCCTCACCGAGGACACCCTCACCGCAGAGGCCAGCCTGCCCGAGCAGGACTTCCCGTACCTGTCCAACGGCGTGACCATTTCCGGCGGTGGCAGCCTGGACGTCGGGGCAGGAGCCCTGCTGTCCATGGGGGGCGACATCGTCGTCGAGGACGGCAGCCTCGTCGCCTACGGCGACCAGGTCACCGGCGCCACCATCCAGGCCCAGGACGACGAGACGGGCTTCGCCATCACCATCGGCGACCAGGCCGAGGCCGCCACCTTCCGCTACGCCACCATCACCGGTGCCACCATCGCCTCCGACGCATCGGAGCTGTACTTCCAGGACTGCGATGTCAGCGCATCCCTGGGCACCGCCCTGACCGTCACCGGCGGGATCAAGGACGGCGACCCCGACAACCTCGCCGACAACAGCTTCTCGGGCGCTGGGCACGGCCTGTTGGTGGACTTCGACCTGCTACCCGCCGTGGGCGACAACGACTACAGCGGCGCCAGCTTCGACGGCGTCGCCGTGGCCGCGGGCAGCGTGGACTCGAGCACCACCATCGACTCCTGGCCCGACAGCGACGTGTTGGTCACCGGCGCCCTCGAGCTGGCGGGCGGGGACCACAGCCTGAAGGACGGCAGCCTCCTGTTCGCCGACGGCGCCAGCCTGACCCTCAGCGGGGGCTCGCTCGACGCCGACACCATGGCCTTCGCCCACCAGAGCGGCAGCTCCGGGGGCTGGCTCGGCATCGACATCCAGGCGGGCGAGGCGCGCATCGCCGACTCCACCATCACCCAGGGTGGGGCCGACAGCGGCGCCAACGTCACCGTGTCCACCGACGCCACCATCACCGGCAACGCCATCACCTACTCGGCGGGCTGGGGCATCCTCGTGCAAGGGGGCGCGAGCCCCACCATCGAGGACAACAGCTACCAGAACAACGCCCTGGGAGACGTGGGGCCCTAGAACGTCATCGCGAGGGGACGACCTCCCCTACTGGACGGCACCGATCTCGATGCGCTGACTGCGCTGGGCCTGGAGCGTGCGGCCCTGGACCACGGCGTGATCACCCGCGGGGCGGACCTCGGCCAGATCGATGGAGTCGGAGCCGATGGCCATGACCACCACCCCGGCGTCGGGGAGCATGGTGCCCGGGGTGACCACCACCTCGGTGCCACCGGGTAGGCCCAGGATGGCACGGGGCGGCTGAGCGCCCGGCACCGTGGCCACCAGACGCAAGGGCCAGGCCCCGACCGCCACTGGGGCGACCTGGGCGAAGTCCAGGGCGACGGGCAGTGGCGCGGGCTCGGGATGGACGGGCGCCGGCTCGGCCGGCTCGGGCTCGACGGGCTCGATGGGCTCGGGGTCGCCTGGCGCGCTGTGCTCGACCAGGACATCGGCGGGTTCCTCGTCGGGCGCCTTGCCCAGCTCGCTGGAGTGGATCACCACGGGCTCGGGGACGTCGAACATGGGATCGGGCTCAGGCAAAGCCTCGGACTCTCCATCAGCGTCGCCCGCCACGGGCTGCACCACGGCCTGACTCGCCACGGGCACGGGCTTCCAGGGGCTCCCTGGATCGTCCATGGGCTCGCAGGCGGTCAGGGCGAGGAGAGGAAAGAGCAGGGAGCAGGGAGCTCGCATGGGTGCCTCCGGAGCCGAATCATAACCCGACCGGCCCGACGGAGGGGAGCCGGGGCCTCCGGGGTGACACCGGCGAGCGGAAAAGCTGTGGGAATTCGGACCCAAAACCTGTGGAAAGTGACATAAAAACTTGTGGAAATCTTTTCTCTGGTTTTTATGTCTTCAATCTGGACTTTTTCTTGCCTATAAGCTAATCATCGCGCATTGATGTCATCCATTGGCGGCCGCGGGAGGTGCCTCACTTCGATTCCCAGCTCTCCCCTCCCCGCTCTCCCTCCATCCCTCCTCCATGCGCACTTTTCACCTGGCTTTCGCCTCCTTCGGCCGCCACTCACCCTTCCCCGGTCAGGTGCAGCTCCGCGCAGCCATCCACGCCCTCGCCCGCGTGGCCACCCATCACCTGGTGCTCTTCGGCATCGCCGCCGAACAAGCCCACGTCTTGGTCCACTGTGAGCGGCCCCGAGCGGGCCTGCTGGCGCGAGCCCTGCTCAAGAGCCTGCGGGCGGTGGCGGGCCCCGCCGGGCTGGAGCCCGCCCGCCTCCAGCCCGTGACCGACGCCGAGCACCTGCTGTGGCTCCACGACTACCTGGTGCAGCTCCCTGCACGGGCGGGGACACCGGGCCCCCCCGCGCTGTGGGAAGGCAGCCCACTGCCCGACCTGTTGGGCGCCCGATGGGTTCCCCGCTTCACCCCCGGGATCGACGCTCTGCTACCCGGCTACCAGCCCGCACGCGCCTGCCAGCTCGCCGGCCTCGCCCAGCTCCCCGTGCCCCTGGCCACCACCACCGCCCGCCTGCTGGGTGTCGGACGCATCGGCGTAGCGGCTGCGGCCGCGATGGCCGCCCCGGATCTCGCGGGCCGATCCGCCCCCCAGGTCGCGGCCCGCCGGGCAGCCGCCCGGCTCGCCCGCAGCGCTGGAGTCCCCCCCTCCGAGCTGTCCTGGGCCTTCGGGCAGACCCGTCGCACCGCCTACCGCCTGGCCTCGGCGCCGGTCCCCCCCGCCGCGCTCCACGCCCTCCGAATGCGGCTGGGGCTCGAGCAAGCCGCCGTCGCGCTCTCAGCGCCCGCCCTCCAGGCCCGCCCGGGACTGTAGCGCGTTCGCTCCTATTCCCACCCCTCGGGTGGGGGCACGGGGTGCCTCCAGGCCGGGGACTCGTCGTCCTCCGAGGCGCCCTCGGCGATCTGGTCGTCGGTGAGCCAACCCTGGATGCGTGAACGCTGGCGACCGCTCGACCAGCCGTCGGTGGGACGCGACCCGCTACCTCCAGGCCCCATGTTCCACGGCTGATCGCGGGGATCGGGCTCACTCTGGGCCTGCATGTTCTGCATCCAGAGCAGCTCAAGCTGGCGCTGCAGCTCTTCCTCGCGCTCCATCCACGCCCGACGCTCACGGTTGCGCCGCCGCACCCGCAGCCAGCCACCCACCAGCACCAAGCCGCCCAGGGCGAACCAGACGGAGTCCGAGACAAGGGGCGGGAACCACAGCTGGCTGCGCTGCAGTCGAATCCGCCAGGCGCTGTCGACCTGATCGAGGCTCTGGCCCGTGGCCTCACGGAAGGCCGCTCGCACCGGGGTGCCCGCGGCCATCTCGCGCAGCAGCACCTGCAGGGACTGGTGGCCGTACTCGTTGCGGATGAACGCCACGAGGTCCGCCGACTGGGCGTAGGCCAGCTGCGCCCGGAGCGGGTCGCGAGGGAAGCCCTCCACCAGCTCGCCCAGGGTGAGCAGCCCATCCCCCAGCATGCCCTTGGAGATGGCCTGGGTGGTCTGCTCGCTGTACTCGTGGGCCACCACCTGGGCCAGGCCCTCGTGGAGCCAGCGCGGCACCGGAGCACCGTGGAAGCTCTGCTCCACCAGCACGTGGGTGATCTCGTGGTCGGTGACCTGCTCGAGGGGCTTGGCGGTGCCAGGCCGCAGCCGCGGGGCCCGCAGGAAGATCAGGGCCCGGTGGGGATAGGCCGTGGCGTCCACCCAGTCCGCGGGGCTGCCGGGCTGCAGCTGGTCGAACTGCTGCTGGCTGTGGGCCAGGTACACCCGCATCCGACGACCCGTGGGCAGGTCCAGCTCATCGGCGATGCGCGGCACAGCCTGCTCCACGTGGCGCGCCACCCTGCGCACGGCGGCGCGATCTGCGGGATCTCCCGCCACCGAGGCGTACAGCCCCTCCTCGACCACCCAATGCTCGGGCCAGGGGGGCGGAGGCTCGAGGGCACGTACGGCGGTGCTGGGGACGGGCCCACTGGTCCAGGAGGGACCGTTGGCGCCGATGGCGAACACCAGCAAGAGGGGCAGGAGCAGGACGAACAGGCGCTTGATCAGTCGCTCGAAGCTTCACCTCGCGAGCGCTGCCAGGGGCAGCGGTGTCACCCACCAGTCTACACAC
>CAZHIK010000233.1:0-10463 GCA_964532635.1 uncultured Enterobacterales bacterium | reverse complement strand
TCTGCCACACCTCCTGGTAGGCGTCCGCCAGGGCGTTGGGATGGTCGAGGATGGCGCTCCAGATCCCCACCAGGGGTTCGAGGCTATCCCCCAGCAGGAAGCGCTCCACACGCCCCGCCTGCGCCGCCGCCAGGCTCACCGCCCCGGATCCCGCGAAGGGTTCGATCAGGCGGTCCACCTCGACCGGGAAGCAGCGCAGGATCCTTCCGGCCAGCAAGCGCTTGCTGCCCTGGTAGGGAATGGGCTGGGGCACGGCTCGGGGCAAGGCGGCTCCGGGGACGACCCCCCCGCTCTATCGTGCCCCGGCCCCGGCCTCCGCCATTCCGGGCCAGGATGCGCTATCCGTCACCGCGCTGTCGGTACCCCCGCCCTGTGGCTATCGCTTCGAGCTTCCCAGCATCAGCGCCAGGGTGAGCAGGCCGACCCCCAGCAGGCCGAAGGCTGTCAGGCGTTGGTCGCTCTCCATCAGGGCCTGGTTGCTCCAGACGCTGTCGCCGAAGCACACGGCGACGGAGAGCAGGACGGCGCCGACGAGCAGGCCGCGGACGGTGGCTTCGCCGTGGTCGGTGTGGTGGGTGGTGGGGAGCTGCATGGCAACCTCTGGGGGCGGGACCCTCGAAGGGCGCCCATCGCGCGGGTCACCCCTTCAGTGCATCGGGCGCCGAACCCTGATCGCCCTGTGTGCACGGTGCTGCGATCCGTCACCCTCCCCGCCGACCAGCCCTGCGCCCGATCACAACGCCGACCGTCCGGCGCTTGCGCGCTCCCCGGAGCTACTCCTCCTGCGGTGCCCGCATCACCCGCGCGATCAGGCCGAGCAGCAGGATGGACAGCACCGCCACCGCCACCAGCAGCATGGTCTTGCTCTGGGGCTCCCGCGGCGGGGGCTCGAGCCGAGCTGGCTCGCCCAGGCTGGCGGGCTCCACCGGCTGGGTGAGCACGCGCTCCCGAAGCAGCTGCAGGTCGTAGCTGGGGGCCGCGGTGGTGCCGTGGCCGTAGATCATGCTCGCCCCCCCCGCCCCGGGCAGGGCCAGCCACGCGCTCGCGGCGCGGGTGACCAGCTCCACGTCTTCGATGGGCAAGGGCGGGTTGTCGCCGTTGTCGATCACCACCCTCAGCTCGGAGCCCAGCTGTGCATCCAGGCGCAGCACCAGCCGGCTCTCGCCCACCTCGGCGCCTTCCCAGGCGGCGCGGGCCAGGGGGATGCCCACGTCCGCCGGGCCGTCGTAGACCACCACGTCTCGGCGGAAGCGGGTGCGCTCGCTGCGCAGCACCAGGGTGCGGGCGGGCAGCCCAGCCTGGGGCAGGACAACGGTGATGTGGCTCTCGGCTCCCTGCTCCAGCCGCTGCGGGACCAGGCCCGCCTGCTTGCGGCCCATGGGCTCGGCGTGGAGCAGGTAGGGTAGCTGGCGGCCGCTGGCGTCCAGGAAGCGCAGGTCGGGCTGGCCAGGCCGTGTGTGGGCCAGGGCGTGGTCGTCCAGGGGCACCCGGACCAGGCCCGCTGCACCCAGCACGTGGCGCTCCCAGCCGAAGCCATCGCGATCCAGCTCTGGCCCCGCCGCCAACAGGCCTTCGCCCACCGAGGCGGGAACCCAGTCCCCGTGTGATCCTGGAGGCGGCGCCGACGCGCGGTGCGCCGGAAGCTCGGCCAGGCGGTCCTCGAGGCGTTCGAGATCGTAGCCGGGCCCCGTTGGACCGCAGCCCAGCAGGGTGTAGCTGCCCCCGGCGATGCCGGGCACCACCAGGGCCTGACCCCGCAGCTCGACGGTGGCGCTGCGCAGCTGCAGGGGCGCGCTGCGGCCGTCGTCCAGGCGCAGCAGCAGCTCGGGGGATCCGGTGTGGCTCAGGGCGATCCCGGTGCGATCCACCCATGCTTCGCCGTAGTTGACCCGCTCCAGCTTGCCGCTGCCCACCCGCTCCAGCCGGCCGCTGTGATCGGGGTCCAGCAATGTCAGCGCTCGTGAGAACAACGGGTCCGCCACCTGCAGCTCGAGCCCCCGCAGGGGCAGCCCGGCTCGCGGCAGGCCCAGCTGCCAGTCGCTGGTGGTGGGCCCGGAGATCACCGGGCCCTCGGGTTCGATCTCCAGAGTCACCGTGTCCACGGTCCAGGGCTGGGCCACCACGGCCTCGAAGCCCAGGTCGCGGCCGGCGCGCATCCACTCCGCACCCTCGGACCACACAGCCCGCACCAGCCAGGGGCCCTGGCTCCAGGCCGGATCCAAGGGAACATCGAGCCGCGTGCCCGCCCCGGTGGCGGGCAGGTTCCACAGCACGTGGCGCTCGCCTCCACCCGGGTCGTCCTGCGGCCGGATCCAGACCTCCACCACCGAGCCCCGGGGCAGGCGGTCCAGCCGCAGAGCCCGGGTGGCCTCACCGGTGGACGGCCCTTGCACCAGCCACGCCCAGCCGCGATCGGCGCGCACGGGCTGCCACTGCAGCTCCTGGCGGCGCCAGGTGGCGCCCTCGTCGCTCGAGCGCGCGGCGAAGGGTACCTCGCGGCCTCCGGCGTCCAGCAGCAGGTAGCTGGAGGGATCGGGGCAGCGGCCTATCCAGCTCGGGCCCAGATCCAGGCGGAGGGTGGTGGCCTCGGGGAGCTCGAGCTCGGCCGCCAGGGGATAGCTGGCGGGCTCGGTGGCTGCGGCCAGACCCGCGATCAGCAGGGCGCTGACGATCATCTCACTCCTCCTCGTCCTGGTGGCGCTGGTGATCCTGCAGCACCAGCCGCTGGAAGGCCAGGGCGGCCAGGATCAGGGTGATGGCCACGCCGAACAGGCTGCCCACGCGCACGATGCCGCTCAGCTGCCACAGGTCCAGCAGGAAGACCTTCAGCGCGGCGGCCAGCAGGAACAGCAGGGCCACGGGGCGCAGGTAGCGCAGGTCCCGCCGCTGGGCGGGCAACATCAGCACCAGGCCGAAGACCGCCCAGCTGATGGAGCGGGTCATGCTGGCCTCGAAGCTGGTGCTCCACAGGTGCAGCTTGTCACCCTCGGGGAAGAACGCGCTGACCTCGAGGTTGATCAGCACGAAGGCCACCGAAGTAGCCATGAGCACGGCCGCCGGGTTGCCCAGGCGCAGCCAGCCCCAGTGACAGGGCCAGCGGGGGTCGTCGGTGCCCATCGGTCGCAGCCACCAGGCGGCGGCCAGCAGGGCCAGCACGGGGATGCCGTAGCCGTACAGGGTCCAGTTGATCAGGGAGGCCTCGACGGCAGGGTGGTAGCCCAGCACTTCCCAGTTGAAGACCAGGCGCACGGTGACGGAGGCGGCCAGCAGCAACGACAGGCCCACCACGCCGGGGTGCCGGACCCGGCGGGAAAGCCAGGCCAGGGCGGCGGCTTCCACGGCCCAGCCTACGGTCCACCACTCGTTGTGCAGCTGCACGGGCACCGCCAGGCATGCGAACAGCAGCGCGACGCCCACGAACACCGCCCGGGTGCGCGGGCTGACTTCGGCCATGCGGTCGCGCAGCATCACGGCCGCAGCCAGGGTGCCAGCGCTGAGGGTCAGGGGCAGCAGGCCGATGGCGTCGGCGGTGAGGGCCTGTTCCCAGCCCTCGTGCATGGGCAGGAAGAGCAGGGGACCCGCCAGGGCTGCGGCCAGCCAGGGCAGGGGAGAGGCGGTCAGGCTCCGGCCTCGCGCGGTGCTCACCAGCAGGAAGGGCGCGGCCAGGCAGACCAGCACCACGACAGCGCTGGAGGCCAGCAGCCCGCCGACCTCCCCCAGCATGGCCACGTGCAGCACCCCGGCCAGGCCGCCAAGGCCCGCCAGGGGTAGCCAGCGCGGGCCGGGCCACAGCGCCACGCCCCAGCTCAGCAGGGCCAGCCCGCTGCACAGGATGGCCAGCTCGAGGGGCCCGGGCAGCTCCACGGTCCACATCAGCAGGGCCGCGGTGGTGACCAGGATGGCGGTGGGCGCACCGTGCATGGCCCGCAGGGGCAGCTTCGAGGTCGCGGGCTCGCCTATGGGCCGAACGAAGCGCACTGCGGCCCAGGTGAGCCCCCCCACGCCCAGCAGCAACAGTGGCAGCAGGGCCAGGGGAAGGGCCTCGAGGCCGTAGAGCTCCCCGATGCCCCTCTGCAGGGGCCCGTACTCTCCCCACTCGGGCTCGGGCTGTACACCCCGGAGCCAGCCCAGCCCGAACAACACCAAGCCCGGCAGCAGGCTGACGGCGCCCGCGGCGCCCAGGGCCGCCCAGCGCTTGCGGCTGGCCAGGGCCTGCAGAGCCCCAGCAACGAGCACCAGGAAGGCCACCCCAAGCCAAGGCGTGATGACCACCACGCCGTCCCCTCCCAGTGGCCCTTCCAGGGGCATGAGGTAGGGCAGCACCGCCAGGTGGATCAGCACCACCCCTGCGGCGCAGGCCCAGCCCACGAAGCGCGGCGTCGCTGCGCGCCAGGCCGCGGCCCACATCAACCCACCCAGGGCCGTCGCCGCCACGAACGCGGTCAGGGCTTGGTCGGGGGCCAGGAACTTCAGCTCCCAGCCGAACAGCACCGCGGCGGTGGCCGGCCCGGCCAGGGCCGCCAGGGTCCACCAGCCCCGCCGCACCGAGGCGATGAGCAGGCCGGCCAGCAACATACCGATGTACAGGAACAGGGCCAGGGCACGGTTCTCTCCCGTGCTCAGCAGCACCGGGGTGAGGTATCCGCCCAGCAGGCCCAGCACGGCCACGAACTGGCTGTTGCGCCGCACCGCCTGCAGGACGCCTACAGCGGTCACGCCCGCCATGAGCGCGAAGGTGGGTGTCACTCCCAGCAGGTCGTACCAGGCGTGGCCGGCGTACAGGGCCGCGTACAGGATGCCCAGGCCGGCCCCGCCCAAGCCCGCTGCGGGCAGACGGTAGCGCTTGGACCACATGAACTCGGCGGCCACGAGGCAGAACGCGCCGAAGCCCAGCCCGCCCAGGAAGCGCACCAGGGGACCCAGCCAGCCCTTGTCGATGGCGAACTGGAAGAACAGGAAGCCAGCCACCAGCAGGATGAAGCCGCCGATGGAGCTGACGGCCCACAGGGCGATGATCTCCAGGGAGATGGGCTTGCGGGGTCTGCTGGGAGGCCGTGGGGTGGGGGGGCGGTGGCGTCTGGGCGGGGGTTTGGGGGCGCGCTCGTGTTCGTGTTCGTGTTCGTGTTCGTGTTCGTGCGGAGCCTCGGAGGGCTCGGCCTCTGGCTTTGGAGACCCCGTTGGCACCGTCGGCGCCACGGGCTCCGGGCGCTTCGACTCGAGCTCCCCCTGCAGCTCTCTCAGGCGCCGCTCCAGGCGGCTCATCCTGGACAGGGTGACCAGGGCCACGATCAGTGCGGCGGGGCCGATGGCCAGGAACAGCAGGGCCACCAGGGCGAAGAAGAAGGCGAGGACTTCCATGGGCGCTCCGCGGGTCCCGGGCAGAGCATCGACCCCCGGGGTGGGGGCTTGCTTCCGGCTTCGCAGGCCGCCGATCCCGTACCCCGCCCAAGGAGCCCCCGCCCGGTTGGGCGCGGCGGGTGGATGGGACCGCGCGTGGCGGTGTCTGTGAGATAGTGGTGCTCTCGAACACGAGGAATCCCATGGACGTGCTGGCCAGGCTGGGACCCTTCACGCTGCTGGTGGCCATCCTGGCCTTCGCGGGGTTCCTGGTGCTCTTCGCTGCATTCGTGCTCTCCCTGCGTGGGCGCCGCGTCTCGGCACCGGCCTGGGCGCTCCCGGCGAGCTTGGCGGCGACCGTGGGCTTGACGGGAGGCTGGTTGGGCGTGGACACCGCCGTGGCCGTGGCTACGCAGGGTGGTGACACCCTCGGGGTGAGCCTCGTGGCGGCAGGGGCCGCCATAGCCCTCGAGCCCGCCCTGGCCGGCTGTGCCGCGGCGGGTGGTTTGGCCCTGTTGGCCGCTTGGCTGCTGGCCTTGACGCCCATCCTGCGGCGGGCGGTGGGGACCCGCTGGAGCTGGGGTCACGCTCTGGTGCCGGCCCTGCTCGCGGCGGGTGGAGCGCCGGTGCTGGGGCGCTTCGCTGGCCCCTGGGCAGCTCTGTTCGCCCTCGTGGGGGCCTTCCCCTGCGTGCTGGTGGCCCTGCGCTGCTCCGAGCGCGGCCTGGAGGAGCCGGAGCCGGGTCGGGTGGTGGGCGCCACGCGGCTCGCGGTGTTCCTGCTGGCTCCGCTGGGCACCCTGGCCCTGGCCCAGGCGCTGCGGATACACGCCGCCATGGGCCTGTTTCGGGCCGTGGGCTTCGCGTCGGTCGAGACCAAGACTTCCCTGATGGCCGCCGTCCGCACCCAGGCCATGGCCCCGGCTGCTGTGCTGGCGGTGCTGGTGGTGATCGCGGCTGGCGCAGCGGTGGTGGCCCCCGTGGCCCGCTCTGCCTGGGATCGCCGGGCCGTGGTGGGCGCCGTGGTGGTGCTGTTGTTGGTGGCGCCGCCTCTGGGAGCCCGCAGCTTGCTGATGGATGGCCTGGCGCGAGTCCGCCAGGCCGCTCGCCCTTGGTACGAGGACCGGGTCACCGAGCTGGCCACCCGGGGCCTCGAGCTGCCCCGCAGCACGGCCCACCGCACCCCCGAGCGGATGCTCACCCTCAGCGCCGCCCCCCAGGGCCTGGCGGTGGACGAGCTGCCCCTGCCGTGGGAGGCCGAGGTCCAGGACGGGCTGCACTGGCCCCTGTTCCGTGCCCTGGACAGCCACGCGGTCCAACAGGCGGACCTGGGCTATGGCGCGGTGGCGTTCCAGGGCCTGCTGCTGCTGCAGGTCCATGGGGAGTTGTCCTGGGAGCAAGTGGAGCCACTGCTGCGCACGGCGGTGGGCGCCCGCTTCTTCACTGCTCAGGTGGCCGTGGCCAGCCCCGATCGCGAGCTGCGGGTCCTCGAGCTCGAGCTGGACGGTGAGATCCACCCTTCGGCCGGCAGCACCCCGCCCCCCCAGCCCTCGGAGGTCGCCCCGGCGCCCGCGGTGAACCGCTTCGTGAGCCTCACCCTGGGCAGCAAGCCCACCCGAGATCCCGTCATCGCACTCGAGGCCCTCGACGGTGTGTGGCGCCTGACCGCCCCCGGGCTGGAACCCGAGTTGGCTCGAGATGCCGAAGAGCTGACCGAAGCCGCGTACCGCATCAAGTCCCAGTACCCCGACGAGGAGGACGTCCTGGTGCGTCCCGTGCCCAGCACCACCTGGGCGGAGCTGGTGGCCGCCTTGGACGCGGTGCGCGGCTCGGGCACAGTGAAGGACCCCGTGTTCCCCTACCCGACGATCTCGCTGCGCGGGAAACCCCAGGGGGAACCCGACGAGGTGCTCGAGCTCACGCCATGAGGGCCAGGCACAGCGCGTAGGCCATCCTCGGCGGCACGGCGTTGCCGATCATGGCCTGCAGGGCTCCTCGACGGTGCTCCCCGAAGTCGAAGAAGTCGGGGATGAACTGCAGCCGAGCGGCCTCGTGGGGTGTGATGCTGCGCTGCCGCTGGCTGTGGACGAAGCGTCCCTGGCCGCAGGAGCCGAAGCCGGTGGTGATGGTCTGGGCGGGCTCGTCCCAGTGCATGCGGCCGTAGACCGACTTGTAGCTGTGGGGCTTGAGCCGGTGGCAGTCGGGGCGCTGGGAGTCGGGCAGGTCGTGGAGCTCGTGCTCGAACAGGTAGCGGATGCGAGCCTGATTGGTCTTGCTGTGGGTAGACCAGCTGTCGAAGGTGCCCTCGGGCAGCTCGGCGTCCAGCAGGTCCTCCACAGCCCACTTCAGGCTGCGGGCCGGTCGGGCCAGGGCCTGCTCGATCCCGGCCACTGGGGGAGGCTGGTGGTCCAGGCTGGCCAGCATGAAGTAGCGGCGCCGACGCTGGGGCACGCCGATCTTCACCCCTTGGAGCACGCCCCCCGACAGCTTGTAGCCCAGGCTTTCCAGCTGCTGCCAGGTGCGCTGCACCACGGAGCTGCGGTCGTGTTGGGCCCCCGGCACGTTCTCGATGAGCACCCAGCTCGGCTCCAACAGCTCGGCGAAGCGGGCCACGCTGATGTACAGCTCGTTCTTGGGATCGTGGCGGCGGGTGTGGTTGTTGAGATCGGAGTGGCCCTGGCAGGGCGGACCGCCGATGAGCAGGTCGACACCCTCCGCCGCCCGCGCCCGCAGCTCGCCCCTTCGGGGCCCGTCGGGCTCCAGGAAGGACAGCACGGAGTCCTGCACGGCCCGTCCTCCCGGGAAGTTGCGCTCGTAGGTCGCCACGGCCCAGGCCTCGATGTCGGCGGCCAGCACCGGCTCGAAGCGGCGACCGATGGCGCGGCAGGCCTCGGCAGCCCCCAGGCTGAGGGCTCCGCATCCGCAGAACAGGTCGACGCAGCGCACGGGCGTGGCCTCGGGAGCCGCCTCGGGGCGCTGGGCGCTCATCAGCCAGGCTCGGTCGTAGGCCGCGGCCAGGGCGTCCTGGTCGTCGCCTTCCGCGACCACCGGGAGGCTGGAACGTCCCACCTCGGCGCCGTCCAGCAGGATCCGGCGCTGGATGGCGCCGTCCTGGGCCTCGAAGTGCTCGATGGGGGCGGGGGGCTGGCTCACGGCTGGCTCGGGGAGGCGGGTTCCTGCTGGCGGCGCAGCTGGTCCCGGACCGCCTCGAGGAAGTCCGGGGGCACGAAGATGCGTTCCGCGCGCTCGAGGCGCCCGAGGTATCCGGTGAGGGCTCTGATGGACAGGGGCTCGAGGGGATGCTCGAGGAAGTCCAGCAGGGCGCTCGGCTGACCGGCTCGTGGCCAGCTCGAGACCGGGGAGGCGGTGGGTGGCTGGCCGGGGCCACCCCAGGCGGCCTTGGGCCAGCTGCGGTCGGTCCGCACCGGCTTGCCCTGGAGCCACGCTGCCTGGGGCGCGGCCAGCAGGCGCTCGGCGGCCCAGGCGGCCATGGGCACGCAGACGGCCTTGCCCAGCGTGCGGTAGCGGGCCCCGCGGCCCTTGGGGCCGGCGTGGAGCGCGGGCTCGGTGTAGCCGGGGGGAAAGCCCTGCAGCCGCTCGAGGTCGTGGATGTGGGGAAGGCCGATGTGGCCTCCGGGCCGGTCCCAGATCCCGGGGGGCGAGGGGATGCCCCAGCCCGAGCCGGCCTTGATGGTGGGCACGCCGTCGACCACCCAGCCCAGCCCCCTGCGGCCTTCGGTCCAGTAGAAGCCGTAGCCGATGTCCTGCAGGGTGCGCTTGGGCCGGTCGTCCACTCGGGGTGTGGTGTCCTCGGCCAGCAGGGCCGGCGCAGGATCGTGCATGGGCGATGCCAGCAGGATCACCCTCAGTCTGCGTTGGGGGATCCCGAACGCGCGAGCGTCCACCACTCGGTATGCCCAGCGCCAGCCGATGCGCTCGAGCTGGCCCGTGAGGTAGCGCATGGCCTCGCCGCGATGCAGGCCGAGCATGTAGGGCACGTTCTCGATGAGCAGCCAGGAGGGGGGGCGCTCCGCCCGCTCCAGCAGCTCGAACAACCGCGCCACCAGGCCCGAGCGGGAGCCGCTGATGCCGGTGCGGGGGCCGGCCATGCTCAGATCGGTGCATGGGAAGCCGGCGGTGAGCACGTCGCAGGGCGGCAGCTGCCGCAGCTCTCGCACGTCGCGGTGTCGTGCCTCGGAGGGCACCCCGGGTATGCGCTGGGCCAGCACGGCGGCGGCGTGGGGGTCCAGCTCGCAGGTGGCCACGGTGTGCACTCCGTGCTGGTGGAGTCCGAGCTCGAGGCCGCCGATCCCGGCGAAGAGTGCGCAGGCTTGCATGGCTGGGGGGAGGGAGTGGGGGGAGGCGCTGTGATATGGCTCGGCAGCCCCCCCCTGTCCAGCCCGAGGCCGCCGTGGCCCGTCGACGGAAGAAGCCCAAGACCCGTTCCGAGCTGATGGCCGGCGTGCGCCAGCGGGACACCAAGCCGGAGCTTCGACTGCGCCGCGCCCTGTGGGCCACCGGCTGCCGCTACCGCAAGCAGGCCGAGCTGCCCGGGCGGCCGGACCTGGCCTTCATCGGCGCCCGCCTCGCGGTGTTCGTGGACGGCTGCTACTGGCACGGCTGCCCCCGCCACTACAGCTCCCCGGCCACCAACCGCCCCTTCTGGATCGAGAAGCTGCGGGCCAACGACGAGCGCGATCAGCGCAAGGACCGCGAGCTCGAGGCCCTTGGCTGGCGCAGCCTCCACGTCTGGGAGTGCGAGGTCAAGCAGGAGCTCGAGGCAGTGATGAGGCGCATCCAGGCCGCCCTGGGGTGCGCTGAGGACCCCGCTGCCGCCGCGGAGCCCGCTGCCGACTACGGGCAGCCTCCCTGGTACCGCTGCGGTTGCGGAGTCGATGACGTGCAGGTCTTCGCTGTTGGCGGCTCGGGCTCCCTCAACGTGAGAGCCAAGAGGCGCCCGGAGCGGGCGTCGCTGCGCTGTCGGAGCTGTGGGGCACGCTTCGAGGCTCAGGTAGGGGCGTAGCGCCAGAACCCGAATCCCGCACCCCCCGCCTCCACCCCGCGCATCAGCCGCTCGGCGCAGATGCTGGCGGCGTGCTCGCCGCGCTCGATGCCCAGCCAGGCCCGAC
>CAZHIK010000232.1:0-10482 GCA_964532635.1 uncultured Enterobacterales bacterium | reverse complement strand
GAACAGGAAGAAGGGGCGCTCCGGGTCCCGCTCGTCCTCGAGCCAGCTCTCCACCGCCACCGAGCTGTGATCGGCCAGCATGGCCCTGGGCCGCTCCTTCTTGCGCCACAGCTCGCCGTAGTGCTCGAAGCCGGCGTCGAGCCCCGTCTTGTCCGACACCCAGGGATTGTTGGAGAAGCCCGCACACTGGTAGCCGTCACCAGCGAGGAGCTGCGCCAACAGGGTGGGCTCACCCGCCAGCTCGAGATGGGACTGGGTGGCCCCGTGCTGGGCCGGCAGCATTCCGGTGAACATGGAGGCGTGGGCCGGTAGGGTCCAGCTCGAGGTGGACCACGCCCGCTCGAAGCGGGTCCCATCCGCCGCCAACTCCTCGAGGTAGGGGCTGGTGGGCTCGCTGTGGCCATAGGCGCTCAGCAAATCCACGCGCACCGTGTCCATCACGATGAGCACCAGGTTGTCGGCCGTGGAGCGCTCCGGTGCTGCGCAACCCACCCAGACGACTCCCGCCGCCAGCAGCAGCCAGCGGGTCCTCACTCGCTCTCCTTGGACAGATCCCGCAGGGTGATCAGCAGCACGGGCACCAGGACCAGCGCCAGGGGCAGCAGCAGGCGCACCTCACGGATGCGGCCGAAGCCCAGCTGCAAGCCCAGGTAGGGTAGCAGGATCACCGCCAGGGCGCGCAGCCGGGCGGGCACACGCTTCCAGCGGGCGAAGGGCAGGACCCAGAGCACGCCCCAGAAACACAGGGCGTACAACAGCCAGTCCACGTGGGTGAGGTTGGCCGTCAGCATGCCCAGCGGGTTGGTGCCGTGGGCCCAGCCCCCGCTCTCGATGGCCAGCCGCAGGCCCACAAACGGCAGCGCCCAGCACACACCGAGGCCAAGCATGCGCAGCAGCACGGGCTTGGTTGGCTCCTTGCCCCACAGCAGCGCGCCGTGGATCAGCACGATGAAGACCGAGGTCTCCCGGTTGAAGCTCGACAGCAGGATCAGGGGGAACAACCACAGCCAGCGCCGCTCGAGGGTCAACACCGCGGCCAGGGTCCACGCCAGCAGGTCCAGGCTCGAGGCCGGCTGGAACCAGTAGTGGGCGTAGCTGGGGCCGTGCAGGCCCGCGAGCAGCAGGGTGCCCACCAGGGGCCAAGGCGGCGGGACCCAGTGGCCCAGGTAGCGGTGGAAGAGCAGGAACAGGCCGAAGGTGAACACCCAGCGCCAGAACAGGTAGGCAAGCTCCACGGCGCGCCGCTCGGGGTAGCCGAAGGCCTGCACCACACGGCCCGACAGCTCCGCCATCCAGGGCACCAGGGGTCGGTGGACCCAAGGGGCCTCGCCCTCGGCGCTGGTGATCAGCTGGTGGCGCTCCACGCGCTTGTTGGACTTGGGCCCGAAGTTGACCCACTCGCCGTGCAGCTGCGTGAGCAGCAGGGCGAGGCCCAGGTAGAGGGCCACATGGATCCAGCCGAGGCGTCGAGGTGTGCACATGATGGTCCTGGGCTCCCTACTCCCGCACACACGGTTGCTGCAAGCCTCGAGCCGACGCGCTAAGCCCGCGCCATGCCCGACGACCTCCCCATCACCCACAGCATCGTCATCCCTGGTGCCGACCTCGAGCTGGCCTTCAGCCGCGCGGGCGGCCCTGGGGGCCAGAAGGTGAACAAGACCGAGAGCCGGGTGCAGCTGAGCTTCGATCTCGACGGCACCGTGGCCCTGAGCCCCGGGGTGAAGGCGAGGGTGCGGGCGAACTTCGGCTCCCGCATCAACCGCGACGGTCGCCTGGTGCTCGCCTGCGACAGCAACCGGGAACGCAGCCGCAACATCGCCGAGGTGCGCGATCGCCTGGCGGCCATGATCCGAGGCTGCCTGCAGGCCCCCCGCCCCCGCCGCGCCACCAGGCCATCCCGAACGGCCAAGCGGCGTCGCATGGACAGCAAGACACGCCGGGGCAAGCTCAAGCAGCTGCGGGGCAAGGTGCGGAACGACGACTGAACCGCGGGTGGCGAGCCGAGCCGATGGTAGAGTGGACGGGTCCCGATCGGCGCCTCGCCCGCGGAGATCCCATGCCCAGAGCCCGCTGCGCGCTCCCGCTGATGACCATGCTTTCGCTCTGTGCCTGCCAGGACCAAGGTCTCACCACCTTCAACGCCACCCCAGAGGCCACCATCACCTTCCCCCAGGACGGCGCCGAGCTGCTCGAGGGGGAACCCGTGGAGCTGCAAGGCGTGGTCAGTGACACCGACCATGATCAGCTGGCCCTGACCGCCCGCTGGACCTCGGGAGGTGAAGAGCTGTGCCCCGAGCTCGCCCCGGACGACTACGGCGGCACCAGCTGCGAGGCGGTGTTCGAGCCGGGCGAGGTCAGCATCACCCTCGAGGCGCGGGATCCACCCGGCAAGGTGGGCACCGACACCGTCACCATCACCGTGCTACCCACCGAGGCCCCCCAGGCCACCATCCTGCTGCCCGAGGCCGGCGACCGCTACTACGCCGACCAGTGGATCGAGCTGTCAGGACAGGCCAGCGACGGCGAGGAGGAACCCGCCGCCCTGACGGCCCGCTGGATCTCCGATCTCGACGGCGAGGTGGCCAGCGACATCACCCCCGACGACAACGGAGCCTTCCAGGACCAGGCGCAGCTGAGCGAGGGGGACCACCAGCTCGAGCTGCGGGTGCAGGACAGCTCGGGCAAGGAGGGCAGCGACAGCGTGGCCTTCACGGTGGGCCCCGCCAACAGCGCCCCCACCTGCGAGATCACGGCGCCGGAGGACGGGTACGCCGGTGAGCTGAACAGCCCCGTCGCCTTCAGCGCCACGGTGGGCGACGTGGACATCGAGCCCAGCCAGCTCGAGGTCAGCTGGTCCAGCGACCAGGACGGCGAGCTGGGCAGCTCCACGCCCAGCGCCCACGGCGAGGTCAGCTTCACCACATCGGACCTCACGGTTGCCAGCCACGTGATCACCTTGAGCGTCATCGACGAGATGGACCTGGGCTGCACCGACCAGATCACCGCGACCGTGGGCACCCCACCCCTGGTGAGCATCACCGCCCCCAGCTCCGGCGATGTGGTCGACCAAGGCTCCATCATCACCTTCGAGGCCCAGGTCTCCGACAGCGAACAGAGCGCCAGCGGGCTGGCCCTGGCCTGGTCCTCGAGCCTGGATGGCGAGCTGAGCACCGCCGGCGCCGACAGCTCGGGCCTGGCGACCTTCGCCACCTCGGCCCTGAGCAACGGCGACCACGCCATCACGCTCACCGCCACCGACAGCGACGGCCTGTGGGCCCAGGACCTGGTCAGCCTGACGGTCAACGGCTTGCCCACCGCGCCGGTGATCTCCATCAGCCCCAGCCCGGCCACCACCAGCGACGACCTGATCGTCTCCATCGACACCTCCAGCACCGATCCCGACGGCGATCCCATCAGCTACGCCTACGCCTGGACCGTGGACGGCGCCGCGTCCACTGCCAGCACCAGCGGCACCCTCGGCTCCTCGGCCACGAGCAAGGGTGAGCTGTGGGAGGTCACCGTCACCCCCAGCGACAGCCACTCCACCGGGGCCTCGGCCAGCGCCAGCGCCACCATCGGCAACAGCGCCCCTGTGATGAGCTCCGTGGCCATCGCCCCTACCACCGCGTACACCGACAGCACCCTGGCAGCGTCGGTCTCGGCCACCGACCTCGACGGCGACACCGTGAGCTTCGACTACAGCTGGACGGTCGATGGCAGCTTCGTCTACAGCGGAGGCGCCAGCCTCGACGGGGCGATCTACTTCGACAAGCACGACAGCGTGGAGGTCACGGTCACCCCCAGCGACGGCGACGACAGCGGCAGCGCCATGTCGTCCTCCGCCCTCACCATCCTCAACAGCCCGCCCGACGCGCCCGGTGTGACCGTGCTGCCCGCAGCCCCCGCCGAGGGAGCCGACGACCTGATCTGCACCGTGAGCAGCGCGTCGAGCGACGACGACGGCGACAGCGTGGACTACGGCTTCGCCTGGACCGTGGACGGGGCCGCCTACCCCACCAGCTGGGACACCGGCGACACCGCCGCAGCCTGGGTCGGCCCCACCACCACGACCTACAGCGACGACACCGTGCCCGCCGAGGACACCCGCGAGGGCGAGACCTGGACCTGCACGGTCACCCCCGACGACGGCGACGACGCGGGCAGCGGCGCCAGCGACAGCGTCGTGATCGAGGCCCCCGAGGCCGACGACTACACCGACACATGGTCCATGGACCGCAGCGCCAGCTACAGCTGCGCCTACGGCCTGGTGAACATCAACTTCTCCACCCTGGACATCGTGGACGCCTACCCCAGCATCGTGGTCACCGGCGGCTACACCGGCCAGCCGGGCACCATGACCGGTAGCTACAGCTCCTCCACGGCCTTCTCCGCGTCCAACGTGCTCGCCGGCTCCTGCACCGAGACCTACACCATCACCGGCACCTTCCTGGACGCCAACACCCTCGGCGCCACCTTCGAGGCCAGCTTCGCCGGCGGCGTCATGTGCTTCGGCTGCAGCTACTACTCCACCACCTTCACGGCCACGCGCTGACTATTCCTCGCTCTCAGCCAGCTGCATCAGCTGCTCGTGAAAGGGAGAACCGAGGTAGTAGCCCATGGCCTCGCGCAGCCCATCCCGGGCCACTCGCGCCCAGATCTCCGCCGGCAGCATCAGGGGGATGGGCGGTTCGGCAGGGATCAGCTCGGTCATGCCCTCGAGCTCCTCGACCAGCTGGGCGAAGCGCTCCGGGGTCAGGGCCTCACCCTCGGTGATCTCCACGTGGGCGCAGCTTCCTGGCAGCAAGCCGTAGGCACGGCAGACGACGGCCCGCACCGGGTAGATGGCGCAGCGCGACTCGACAGCGTCGTGGAAGGCGCAGCGCCAGGCGATGCGGCCATCGGGCAGATCCCGCCGCCGGGGCTCGTGGTTCAGCAGGTGCTCGATCACCTTGCGGCGGTCATCGCCCTCGAGGGCGGCGTCGAGCGCCAGCATGGCGCGGTGGTACTCGACGGCCGACCACATGGACGAGTCGCAGCACTGGCCGCGGTGGGCGCAGCGGGTCTCGGGAAGCTCGGCCTCGAGGGCCTCGAGCCGCTGCAGCCAAGCCAGGTGCTCGGGATCCTCGAGCCAGCGCTGGGAGAAAGCGAAGATGGCTTCGGCGTCGGACATGGTGGCTCCGGACTCAGGAGTGCAGAGCCCTATCCTGAAACGGGCCCTACGACGCGCTATCCTGTCTGAACCCGCCCCCTGTCCCGAGGCGCCATGCTTCCAGCCCTCGTACTCATCCTCGGTGCCTTGGTCCTGGCCTGCCGCCCGAGCGCCGACAGCGTCCCGCCCGAGGGCGACACCGATGCTCTCGCCTTCATCTCCAGCCTCGACGCGCGGCTTCACGACGAGATCGAGAGCCTGCTGTGGCTGAGCTGGGAGCAGGCCGAGGCGGGCACGGTCCACGCTGAGCACAGCCTGGACGGGGAGACCTGGGTCGCCGGCCCCACGACGAGTCGCGATGCAGGCTCACAGCAGCAGTTGGTGACAGGCATCCCCTACGGGATGCAGGCACAGCTTCGCGTGGTGCTCGACGGCGTTCCCAGCGACGCCATCGAGGTGCAGACCGGCCCTCTACCCGATGGTCTCCCCACAGCAGAGGTCCTTGCCTCCGATGCCTCTGCCTGGTCACCCGCCCTGCGCTATGCCTTGACCAGCTCGGTGGGCATGGACCGGGCCCAGGGCTGGACCTTCATCCTGGACCGCGAGGGCCGCGTGGTCTGGGCCCTGCCCAGCCCCGTGGGCCGGGTGACCATGCAGCCGCGGCTCGCGCGGAGCGGTGATGCGCTGCTCATCGACCACAACAGCTTCTACGGCGCATACGACGGCGGGGAGGACTCCCAGGTGGTGCGGGTGGGCCTCGAGGGCGAGGTCCAGGCCACCCACCCCACCCCCGGCCTGCACCACGCCTTCACCGAGCTGTCCGACGGTCGCATCGCCTGGGGCGCCACCGATGGCGACGAGCACGACAGCCTCCAGATCCTCGAGGCCGACGGCACCCAGACTTCCCTGTGGGACTGCGCCGACTTCCACGAGTCCCTGGCCGTGAGCGAGGCCTGCCAGTCCAACGGTCTGTCCTGGCACGAGTCCAGCCAGCGCTTCCTCTTCTCCTTCTTCACCACGGCCACCGTGGTGGAGATCGACGCCGAGGGAGCCACCCAGCGCTGGTTCGGCCAGGTGCCCGGCGGCTGGGGCACCGAACCGGAGAGCGCGGCGTTCTGGTGGCAGCACAGCCCCCACTACACCGAGGCCGGCACCCTGCTGCTGTCCACCCGTGCCTCAGCCCTCGAAGACGAGACGGTGGTGCGCGAGTACAGCCTGGACTCGGGGGCCGAGGTGCTGGAGCAGGTCTGGAGCTTCGGTGACGGCCAAGGGGTCTATGCACCACTGGGGGGCGACACGCTGCGGCTTCCCGAGGGCAACACCCTGCACGGCTTCGGCTCGGGGGGCCGGGTGCGGGAGATCACGCCGGCGGGGAATCTGGTCTGGGAGATCCAGGTAGAGGCTGGGACCTACCTGGGGTGGGTGACGCCGGTTCGAGACCTGTACGCGTTGCTGTGAGTCGCCCCCCCTGTGGCCATCGACTAAAGCTTACCTGGATGCCCGGATACCACGCGAGCCGGGCTCCGGAGGCGACCATGGACTTCGCGCTGACCGAAGAGCAACGCATGCTGCAGGACGAGGTCCTGCGCTTCGCGCGGGCCGAGATCGTACCGCGGGTGCAGGATCACGAAGCGCGGCAGGCCTTCGACCACGAGTCATGGCTGAAGCTGGGTGAGCTGGGTGTGCTGGGTATGCATCTCCCCGAGGCCTACGGCGGCACCAGCGCCAGCGTGATGGACTGCGTACTGGTGGGCGAGGCGCTGGGCCGGGCTGGCGTGGACGGGGGGCTGACCCTCAGCTACGGCGCCCACAGCTTCCTGTGCGCCGACACGATCCTGCAGCACGGCCGCCAGGAGCAGCGGGACCGCTGGCTGCCGGGCCTGGCCACCGGCGAGCTGATCGGCTGCATGGCGCTGACCGAGCCCGACGCCGGCTCGGACGTGGCCGCGCTGCGAACGCGGGCGACCCGGACCGACGACGGCTGGGTGCTCAACGGCTCCAAGATGTTCATCACCAACGGCAGCATCGCCGATGTGGCGGTGGTCTACGCCCGCACCCAGCCCGGTAGCGGACACGCCGGCATCTCGGCCTTCGTGGTCGAGCGCGACACCCCGGGCTTCTCGGTGGGGCGCGACCTGCACAAGATGGGCGTCCGCACCTCCCCCACCTCCGAGCTGGTCTTCGAGGACTGCCACATCCCAGCCGACAACCTGGTCGGACGCGAAGGAGCTGGCTTCGTGATGGCCCTGCAGACCGTGGAGTGGGACCGCAGCGCCCTGCTGGCCCCGTTGCTGGGGTCCATGGCCTACCTGGTCGACCGCAGCACCCGCTACGCCCAGGAACGGCACCAGTTCAGCCGCCCCATCGCCGCGTTCCAGGCCACCCGCGCCAAGATAGCCGACATGAAGATCTTCCTCGAGGCGGCCCGCACCCTGGTGTACCGGGTGGCCTGGTGCAAGGACCAAGGCCAGCCGCTGAACCACCTCGAGGCCGCGGTCGCCAAGCTGTTCCTGGGGGACGGCTCCCTCGAGCCCACCAATGCCGCGGTGCTGCTGCACGGCGGCTACGGCTACTGCCACGAGTACGACGTGGAGCGGGTGTTCCGCGACGGCCGGCTGGCGCCCATCGGGGGTGGCACCTCCGACATCCAGAAGCTCATCATCTCTCGGATGCTCTAGGAGGACGCTGTGAACTTCGACTGGAGCCAGGAGCAGATCGACCAGCGCGACCGGGTCGCCCAGGCGCTGGACGACCACGCACGCGCCGACATCGAGTCCCTCGAGCACGCCGCCGTGGAGCACATCCACACCACCACCAGGGTCCTGCTCGGACGCATGGCGGGAGCTGGCTACTTCGCCGGGCTCGGCGGGGATCCGATGGACCGCCTCGCCGCCCAGGAGGAGCTGGCCCGCGCCAGCGGCTCGCTCTTCCTCGCCTCCGAGTACTCCGCCACCCTCTTCGGGGGGCTGGTGCAGGCCTGGGACAGCCCGAGTGCGGAGCCCCTGCTCGCGGCCCTGCGCAGGGGCGAGACCGTCGGTGCCGTGGCAGCGAGCAACGGCCCGGGTGAGGCAGCCTGCGCCGCCACGGTGCAGGACGACTCGCTGGTGGTGACCGGCCACAAGCCCTTCGTCACCAACGGCCCCATCGCCGACTGGTTCGCGGTGGTGGTCACCCTGGACGAAGAGCCGCAGGGCCGTCACGCGGTGTGCATGCTGGAGCGTGGCACCCCTGGCCTGCTGGCCTCGGCCCGCATCGAGACCCTGGGTCACCGCGGGCTCGCCGTGGGCGAGCTGACCTTGGACCAGATCCGCGTCCCGCTGTCGAAGGTGGTGGGCCCCTTCGATGGGCCCGGTCCCCTCGCTCGACTGCGCGTCGCGGAGGACCTGCTGCTGGCCGTGGCCTCGGTGGGCCTGGCCCAGCGCTGCCTCGCCGCCGCCCGCGCCCACGCGCGCCACCACCAACGCGACGGCAAGCCCATCCTGCGGCGCCAGCAGGTGGCCTTCGCCCTGGCCGAGATGCTCACCCAGGTGGAGACCGCCCAGTGGCTGCTCCGGCGGGCCGCCTGGCTCGTCTCGGTCCGCGATCCCGAAGCGGGCACCGTGCTGTCCTGCGCCAAGGTCTTCGGGGCCGAGGCGGCGGAGCGCGTGGCCCGGTCCGGCCTGCAGATCCTGGCCGGCCAGGGCTACATGAGCGGCAGCACCCTCGAGCGCGCCCACCGCGAGGCCTGCCTCGCCGCCATCAGCGGCACCACCTCCGAGCGCGCGCGCATGGGCATCGCCGCCGACCTCATCGCCAGGAGCCCGGTCGCATGAGCACCGCCCTCGACAGCCGCATCGATCCCAACGACCCTACCTACAAGGCCAACTACGCCGCCATGGAGGCCCTGGTCACCCAGCTGCGACAGCGGCTGGACCAGGCGCGCACCCAGCGCTCCGACAAGGCGCGGGCGCGCAACGCCCAGCTGGGCAAGCTTCCCGTCCAGAAGCGCCTCGACGCGCTCCTGGATCCCGGCACTCCCTGGCTCGAGATCGCGCCCTTGGCCGCCTACGGCATGTACGACAAGAAGATCCACGGCGCCGGCACCCGCGTGGGCATCGGCATCGTGCAGGGCCGCGAGGTGCTGGTGCACGCCAACGATCCCATGATCAAGGGCGGCACGGTCTACCCCATGGGCGTCAAGAAGACCCTGCGCAGCCAGACCATCGCCATCGAGAACCGCCTGCCCATGATCATGCTGGTGGACTCCGGTGGTGCCTACCTGCCCATGCAGTCCGAGATCTTCCCCGACATCGACGACGGCGGCCGCATCTTCTACAACCAGGCCTGGCTCTCCAAGCTGAACATCCCGCAGATCACCGCCGTGATGGGCCTGTGCACCGCCGGCGGCGCCTACATCCCCGCCATGTCCGACCACGTGGTCCACGTCCGCGGCACCGGCGCGATCTTCCTGGGGGGGCCGCCGCTGGTCAAGGCCGCCACCGGCGAGGAGGTCACCGCCGAGCAGCTGGGGGGCGCCGACCTGCACTGCCGCGAGTCGGGGGTCTCGGACTACCTGGCCGACGACGACGCCCACGCCTGCGCCATCGTGCGCGACATCGTGGCCATGCTGCCCCCCCCGAGCAAGGCCGCCATCCCCCGTCGTGAGCCGAGCCCCCCCCTGTACGATCCCCAGGAGAGCTGGGGCATCGTCCCTCCGAAGCTCTCCACCCCCTACGACGTGCGCGAGCTGTTGGCTCGGATGCTCGATGGCTCGGAGTTCCTCGAGTTCAAGGCCCTGTACGGTCCCACCCTGGTCTGCGGCTGGGGCTGGCTCCACGGCCAGCAGGTGGGGATCCTGGGCAACAACGGGGTGCTCTTCTCCGACAGCGCCCTCAAGGCCACCCAGTTCGTCCAGCTCTGCGACCGCCAGGGCATCCCGCTGGTGTTCCTGCAGAACATCGCCGGCTACATCGTGGGACGGGACTACGAGCGCGCGGGCATCACCAAGGACGGCCACAAGATGGTCAACGCCGTGGCCACCGCCACGGTCCCCAAGCTCACCGTGATCGTGGGCGCTTCGTTCGGAGCCGGCAACTACGGCATGTGCGGGCGCGCCTACTCTCCGCGCCTGCTGTGGATGTGGCCCAACGCCCAGATCGGTGTCATGGGGGGCGAGCAGGCCGCGGACGTGCTGGTCACCGTCAAGAACGACCAGCTGGCCCGCCTGGGGCAACCGCAACTCCCAGCCCAGATGGTTCAGATGATGCGCAAGCCCATCCTGCAGGCCGCTGCCCAGCAAGGCAACGCCTACTACAGCTCCGCGAACCTGTGGGACGACGGCATCATCGACCCGG
>CAZHIK010000231.1:1215-10505 GCA_964532635.1 uncultured Enterobacterales bacterium | reverse complement strand
GTATCGGCGGGCGCCGTAACGGGCGGGGATAAACCCCGCCCCTACATTTCCACTCAAGCCGAGTTCCGGTTCGTCGCATGGGTCTTCAGATCAGGAAGCAGCTGTGGTTGGCCCCGAACGGGCCCTTGAGATCAGCGCGGATGCTGCGCACCGCCGGGCTGTCGAAGAAGCGCCGGCCCAGCCAGCGGCGGGCCTCGAGGCGGGGGTGACCGCTTCCGCAGTGGAAGTCGTCGTAGAGGCTCAGGTCGGTGTCCAACGAGAAGGGCCGGATCTCGGTGATCCCGTAGGCGTCGGGATCGCGGTGCATGGCGCTGCCCCTGGGCAGGTTGAGCAGGGCGTTGTTGAGGGCGTGGATGCAGGGCCGCTCCTGGGCGACGAACTGCAGGGTGGCCTCGCGCTCGGCGTCGGACTCGCCGGGCTGGCCGAACAGCAGGTAGACGTGGTTCTTGATGCCCGCAGCAGCACAGCTGCGCAGCACGGCCCGGGCCCGCTCGGGATCGAGGCCCTTGCCCAGGCGCTCGAGCAGGGCGGGGGAGGCGCTCTCCATGCCCCACTGCAGCAGGACCGCGCCCCCGGCCGCCAGCTGCCGGGCCACGTCGGGCTTGGCGAAGGCGGGCTCCATGCGCACGAAGCCGTGCCAGCGCAGAGGCAGGCGGTCTCGCTCGATGATCCGGGCCAGCCGCAGCAGGTGGCGGGGGCTGAGGGCGGAGTCGGTGAGGTGGAGCATGGCCCCACCCGGAAAGTGCTCGGCCACGGCGTGCAGCCAGCCCTCGAGGGCGTCCTGATCGCAGGGGCGGTAGGCGGGATGCAGGTGGTCGGGGCAGAAGGTGCAGCGTCGCCAGTAGCAGCCGCGGCCGATGGCGGCGGGCACCACGGGCTGGGGGCTGAGGTAGGCGTTCCAGGGGGCTTCGGCCGGGTCCACCGCAAGCGGGCCCGCGACGGGAAGGGCGGCGGCGCCCTGGTGGCCGGGCAGGGGCAGCACCTGGTGGAAGCGGGTGAAGGGAGGCCGAACCAGGGGCACCCCGGCCGCGTTCCAGCAGTCCACCAGGGGCCCGGCCAGGATGCGCTCGACCCCGGGCAGGCGCTCGGCCAGCAGGGCCGCCAGCCGCATCGCCGCGAAGCCCTGCTGGTAGAAGGTGAGGGACACACCCAGGTGGGTGGCTCCCCAGCGCTCGATCTGCGGTATCAGCTCGCGCTCGAGGTAGGCGTCGTACGGACCGGGCTGACGGGCGAAGGCCTCGAGGTGCTCGGAGCGGGCCGGGTGCAGGCCCTCGATGGCCACCTCGGTGCAGCGCAGGCTCACGCTGGGCCATGGCTCTCCCGCCAGGCGCAGGGCGTTGACCAGCACGTTGACCGCCGAGGCGTAGCGGCGCCGGTCGGTGTAGGTGGCCGGCCGCTGCAGGGGATGCTGGGCTGCGCGGGCAACCCGCAGGGCGTCGCGGTAGGCGGCGACGGGGCGACCCGGGGTGGCCTCGGCCATTGCGATGCAGGCCTCGAGGTTCGAGGGGGCGATGGCGTGCTCCAGCCAGCCCGTGCTGGCATCGAACCAGCGCGCCTCGAGCCCCAGCAGCCGCAACAGGGCCGCAGCGGCAGCTCCGCTCAGCCCCGGCTCGCTGGGCTTGGTGGGAGGCGGGGTGACGATGGCGAGCCGGACGGCCACGCCTACTTGACGACGGAGGCCTTCACGATGTAGTCGAGCTTGGGGAACTCGGCGTGGAAGTAGGCGTTGCCACCCATCTGGGCCTTGCCCTGGTTGGGCCCACGGCCTCGGGGTGCGCCCTCGCCGTAGCCCTTGTAGAGCTTGTCGACCACGGCCATGTCCTGGACCTCGCCGAAGGGCGAAAATCCCATGGCGTCGAGGTTGGAGTTGTC
Organism: uncultured Enterobacterales bacterium; assembly: GCA_964532635.1. GTDB lineage: Bacteria > Myxococcota_A > UBA796 > UBA796 > JAFGLY01 > CALDOK01. The sequence continues at coordinate 8,633 of CAZHIK010000231.1, read as the reverse complement.
CTTGAAGCTGATGAAGAACTGGGTGGTGCGGCTGTTGGGGGCCGAGGACTTGGCGAAGGTGACCCGGCCGCGGGTGTTGGTCTCGACCACCGGATCGTCCTGGATCTGGGCGGGGCGCCAGGCGGCGTTGACCCGGGGATCTCCGTGGATGCCCACCTGGGCCATGAACCCGCCGATCACGCGGAAGAACGCGGTGTCGTCGTAGTAGCCGACCTTGACCAGGTTGTAGAAGCGATCGGCGCCGTGGGGGGACCAGTCGCGGTGCACGTCGATGAGCACGTCGCCCTGGGTGGTCTCGAGCTTGACGGTGAAGGCGTCGGGGGCTTGCTCGGTGGCGCCAGCGGGATCGAGCAGCTCGGGCGGCAGGTCCGGCAGGGGTTCCGCCGGCGGGGCCTCCATGGGCTTGGCGGCCTGGGCCTGACGCACGGGAGAGACGGGCTCGGCCGGCTCGGCGGGGGCCTGCTCGGCACCGCTGCAGGCGGTGAGCAGCAGGGGGAAGGCGAGGGAGAGCAGTGCGAGGCGCGACATGGAACACTCCGGCTTGGGCGCGAGGCCCCGCAATGTAGCGGATGAACCGGGCCTGCGCAGCCCGACGGACAGGGCTATGGGAGAGCTTCGATCTCCCCGTTCGCGAGGCCGGCATGGCGCAATCTCCCTACCGCACCACCCAGATGCCCGGCGCCGGGGGTGCTTCGGCGTCCCAGCCCGGTTCGGGCGGCACCTGGGCCAAGGCCATCCTGGGCCTTGGCTGCGGCTGCAGCTCGATCGTGGCCCTGGTGTTCTTCCTCTTCTTCGTCTGGCTGGCCAGCCTGCCGGAGAGCGGGGCCGTGCCTGGCGGCCAGATGCGGGCCGAGAGCGTGGACTACCTGCGCAGCCACGGCCTGGTCGAGGAAGGCGAGCGGGTGGTCTACTACTACGACTACACCATGCGCATGAACGACGATGAGTCCTGCTTCTTCACAGACCGGCGCGTGGTGTACCACCGGGGTGGCGACCAGGTCAACGCCATCGACTGGGACGACGTGGTGGACATGCAGGCCTGGGAGGACTTCGGTCAAGTCATCGAGGTCCAGTCCAGCGACGGCTACTACCTCAAGTGCTCCATCCCGGCGCTGAACGATGGCGAGGCGTTCTACGCTGCGATGCAGGATCTGTGGGAGATGAAGCTCGAGGAGGCCGAGGAGGCCGAAGCCCTCGAGCAGGTGCGTCAGGCCGAGCAGGCCGTAGAACACTAGCGCTTCCGCCCGCTGCGCTTGCTGCTCGATCGGGGGGCCCGGGGGATGGATTGGCTCTTGGTGGAGGTGGTGGGGGCGGTGGCCTTGGCCTTCCAGCCCCAGCTCCAGGTGTAGCGGCCGAACTGCTGGTCGAGCTGCACGAACAGCTGGTGGATGCCGGTGGAGTCGGGGCAGAGGGTGAGCAGGTGGCCGTAGGCGCGCTCGGCCTTGGAGGCGACGGTGCTGCCCGTGGGATCTTCGAGGTAGACGCTGGTGATCAGCGCGCCGGAGCCCACCGAGAAGGCGTAGCAGAGATCGTCGCGCAGGGAGACCGTGATGGGTTCGCTGCTGCCCAATATCCGTACGCTGCCAGGGTTGGCCGACAGGGTGTAGCCCGACGAGATCATAGCCTTCTGGGCTCCGCTGTGGGCCGAGCTGCCCCCGTCTCCCACGAAGGCGTCGAGCAATCCCGCCTGGAACAGCCCGATGGCGGGCGCGGCCATGGAGATGGCGATGATCACCAGGGCCATCAGGCAGCCGGGGATGGTGGCCAGGCGGGCTCTCCAGGCTCGGCTGCGGGCCTGGCGGGCTTGTTCACGGCGGTTGTGGGCCTTGTCGCGCTCCCGCTGGGCGCGCTTCTGCTCTTCGCGCTCGCGGCGGTGTCGCTCCTTCTGCTCCCGGGCCTCGAGCTCGCGCTTGTGGGCGGCCTCGCGCTCCATCGCCTTGCGCCGCTGCTCCACGTCGGGCACCGGCATCTCGTGGCTGCAGTACTCGCACACCATGTTCAGCCCGGTCTCGGGCACCGGGATGCCCGCGCCGCAGCCTGGGCAGGTGGTGTTGGTGGGGGAGGGGGGCATGGGGGCAGCTTAACCGTGCCCCGCTACCACCACTCGAGCCTGATCCATCGCTCGTGGCCCACCATGGGGACGAGCGCCGCACCGAGTTGGTTGGCGAAGTCGTCGCGCAGTGCCTCCGCCATGGCGCCGTCGCCATCATGCCAGCTGATGTGCTCACTGCTGTGGGCCTCGAAGTTCCCCTGGCAGAGGATGGTCGTGGTCTGGAGATCGACGAGGAATGCGCCGAGCTGCAGCGCGCCTCCAGTGAACTTCGAGCCGTCGTGTACCGTGGGCGGGGTGTTGGCGACACGATCGTCGATCTCGAAAACGAGCATGAAGCGGCGGTGCCAGGCCTCGTTCGACACCCGCAACCAGCCGTTGCCCTGGGGCTGGGTGGCGTCGACCGTCAGCCTGTCGAACCGGTCGAAGAGGGCTTCTTCGGTGAGCCAGTAGAATGCGGGCTTGGCCCCGGTGAAGGCGGCCGGTTCGTCGCTGGCGAAGCGGGAGAGGAAGCCCAGCTCCATGTGCGGCAGGCCCTTCAGGCGCAGGGTCCTCGCGAGCTCAGGGTCGGTGATCGCGGCGTCGAGGACTGCGGGGTCGCACATCTGGTTCTCCGTCGCCGCCAGGTCTACGCCAGCCACGACCTCATGCACCGCTGCGAACCTGGCCTTGTGCTCGGGCCAGTGTGCGGCCTGGGCCGAGTGTTTCTGTTTTCGCTCTTCCGCGGTGGGGACGCTGACGCTGGCGAGGCGCGCGCCCACCCAGACCACGAGACCGCCAGCCAGGAAGAGGATTGCGCAGATGACGAGAGCGAGAACCAGGCCGGTCCGGAGGCGGGACATCGATGCTCCCCGTTGATGGCAGACAGTCGAAAGGGGTGTTGTGAAGAGGCGTTCGGCTCAGTAACTTCCAGAGTGCGCGCTTGCGTTCGGCCGCCTCCGCTGTGCTTCGAACAGAAGCGGTCTTCGAAGGTATCAAAGCTCATGTCTCTACTGGAACCCACGCCTTCCTTGCTGCACAACCTGGTGCTGTTCCTCTGTGTGTGGGTGTGGGCTGGCTCGCTGTGCAGTGTGGCGCAGCATCCTGTCCTCGGGGAACCCGGGCGGAGGCTCTGGCTGCGCAGGTTCGGGCGTGGGGTGCTGCTACTCGCAGCGGCTGTCTTCGGCCTGGCCTCGCTGATGCCCATGACGTTCGGACTGACGGGTCCGTCGAGCGTGTTTCCCGAGTTGCTCGATCCGGGCCTGCTGCTGGCTAGCGCCGGTGCGGTGGCTGGGTTTCTGGGGATGTCTTCGCTCCTTTCGAAGCTACCGCGATTCAGGGTGGGGGCGGCCGTCGGTCTGACTGCAGCGTCACTCGGCGCGCTCTTCCTCCTCGACAGCGTGGTGCTGGAATGGAGCCCGAGCTCCGGGTTCCCTCTGCTCCTGCACATGTCGTTCTTCTTCCTGATGCTGTCGGACCTCGCGCTGCTGTTGCTTCTTCTGGGTACCGGTGCAGGGTTGCTTGCCAGGAGTGCTCTGGGCGACGCGATCCGCACACCTTCCCGAACGCTCCGGTTGGCGATCGGGTTCCTCGTCGTCTCGTCATTCCTCGGGGTCCTCGGGGTGCGCTGGACCGCACCGCTCCACGTCAACTTTTCGCCCCTCTGATCACCGGGCCGGCCGGCTCATTCGAAGCAAACGAGGATAGACTGCGTCATCGACGAATCCACCGCGGAGGCCCGGCCGTGACACATCCCGCCTGTATCGCGCTGCTGCTTTTCCTCACGGGCTGCAGCACCGAGTCCGAGCCCGTGCTGCCCAAGGCTCCCGCGGGTGAGCGGATCGTGCTCTCGCCCATCGGTCTCGCCCTGTCAGTGCCTCCCGACTACACCGTGCGTCCCCGCAGCGACGATCCGGCGGGGGCCTGGATCGTCGATCTGGCTCCGGGTCAGCGGCAACCTCGCCGCATCGTGGTGGTGCCCGATCCGCCTGGTGAGGCCGAGGTGCCCAAGACCGATGATCCCGCCTGCCCGTGGCAGGGTCCCGAGACCTTCCAGGCCGCCACGGCGTCGAGCATTCGATACCATGTGTCGGTGGGCTGCGGTGGCTCGGGGGGCGTCGAGGCCCGCCTGGCGGGGTTGTGGGAGATCGGGGATCGACGCTTCGGCCTGTCATGTGTCACCCAGGCCGAGCCCTTGGTGAGTGGAGAGACGCCCGACCCGGCGTGGTGCCTCGAGCTGTTGCCCACCGCCAGGGCCGTGCCCATCACCGACGCCCCGGTGCGCCTGGGGCCCACGGGCACCGAGCGGCGCCCGGTGATCGAGGGGGAGCTGTAGCCCTCAGTCCCGCAGGTGCAGCAGCCAGGCGGCAGCGCCCGAAGCCAACAGCACCACGGGGCCGGCGTAGGTGATCACGTCGTCGAGGAGGTGCGCGGGCAGGGGTAGGCCCCATGTGAGCTGGGCACCGCAGAGCGATCCCAGCACAGCGGCGCCGACCATCATGCAGGCGGCCGCGAGCTTGTTGGCCGTGAACCAGGCTTCGTCGCTGGCCATGGACTTGCGGGTGCGCAGGCCGTACAAGCCGTTGCGGCCCACCATGCCTCGATACAGGGGGTAGGCGAACACGATGACCAGGACCGACAGGCCCAGGTTGATGGTCGCCATGCTGCGCACCACGTCGACGGCTGCGGGCTCCATGTCGACGTCAGTCCCGACGCCGCAAGGCCACAGCACCCAGCAGCAGCCACGCCAGGCCGAGGCCGGCGGCTCCGGCGCTGGTGGCGCAGCCGCAGCGCTTGTGCTCTACGCCCAGCGGTGTCCCTGTGTCATCGCCTGGCTCACTTGTGTCGCCGCTGTCCACCGGATCGGGTTGCTCGGGGCGCTCGAAGCTGAGCGGCTCGGGATCGAACAGCCAGGTGTCTTCCACCACGGGCAGCTCGATGGGGATGTCGAACTCGGCCAGGATGTACTCGCTGCCCAGGATGTCCACCACCACGGTGGGCCACGCGTGCAGGTCGGGGGTGAACACCACATCGCCTTCGAGTTGGGCGCTGGCGGTGGCGCTGTCGAGGGGCTCGACGTCCAGCAGCATCAGGGGAACAGGCTCGGCGTAGAGCTCGAGCAGCGCTTCTCCACCGTCGATCGCGTCGGGTACGACGGTGACCGAGGTGGTCTCGAACCAGGTGTTCAGGTTGCCCGAGATGGCCACCTGCAGCGAGGCCGAGGCCACCACGATGTCCACGGCGCTGTAGTCGATGACGGTCTGCTTCTCGACCTCGGTGGTGACATCCAGGGGGCTGTCGGGGTTGCCGGGCAGCAGGTAGGGCTGGAAGTCCACCAGGTCTTCGACCAGGAACTCGATGGGATCGCCCACCTCGCCTTCCCACTCGATGCCCATCAGGTCGAAGCGCAGATACGAGGCGATGAACAGGCCGAGGTCCACCGCGTACCAGCCCAGCTCCGGCAGGCCCTCGAGCACCACGGTGCCGTCGGACCAGTCGTAGATGGCGTCGCCGTCCATGTCCAGGCTGATGGTGTTGCCCGCGTGGACCACCAGGCGCACCTGGATGGCGCTGTCGGCGGGCTGCCAGTCGCTGTCGTAGTCGTAGTCGTCGACGTCGATGACCTGCTCGGCGAAGGCGGTGCTGTAGGGGCTGGTGCTGGTGGTCTCGGCGGCGGCCGGGCTGGCCAGGCCGAGGGCGAGCAGCGGCAGCCCGATCCGGCCCGCTGAGCGGGGGGAGGGGAGTGCGGACATGGGGACTACTCGCCGGTGTCGGGGTTCAGCACGCGGTCCCAGTCGAGGGTCAGGATCGCCATGCGGTCGGCCTGGAGGATGGCCAGGGTGCTGCTGTCGCCCGATGCGACCAGCGAGACCGAGGACGGCGCCGCGTCGAGGCTGGTGAGCAGCTCGCCGCTGTACTGATCCACGATGTGCACGAAGGCCTCTGAGCCCTGGAGCACCAGGACCGCCAGCAGGCCCTCGCGCTCGAGGGCCACCAGATCGGCGATCTCGCCCTCGACCTTCACGGAGAAGACCGGGCCGCCGTCTTTGGTGACCGCTGCGACGCTGCTGCTGTCGGCGGTGGCGGTGTAGAGCACCTTGCGGGTGTCGTCCCAGGACAGCAGGTCCATGGGGACGTCCAGGTGGGTCTGGGTGCCGTCCGGGTCGATGCGGAGCACGGTGAGCGCGCCCTGGTCGTCGTCGTAGCCCAGGAACAGGGTGCCGTCGCTGGGGATGATGGCCAGGTCGCGGATGTAGCCGCAGGGCTCGATGGTGGTCAGGTCCAGGCCGTCGCGCAGGATGCGGCAGTTCTCGGCCTTGCGCCCGATCCAGGCCAGGCCGCCCGAGAAGCCTCGGGCGTTCGAGGCGTTGGCCTGGGCCTCCTCGTCCTCGCGCAGCTCGTAGCTCAGCTCGCCGGGCTCCCAGAGGTACACGCCGGCGTCGGCGCTGCGGTCTACGATGGCCACCTTGCTGTCCACCCAGTCCTCGACCTCCGGAGCGATGAAGTCCTCGGCGGGGGTGGTGGCGCTGGCGTCGCCGCTGGTGGTGTCGAAGACCACCACTCCGTTGGCGGTGGCCATCACGGCCGTGGTGCCGTCGTCCGAGAGGATCAGGCTGCTGGCTTCGTAGTCGTAGGAGCGGGTCTTGATGGCCCGATCCTCGTCTTCGCCGGTGTCGCTCCAGCCGAACTTGCAGCCCACCAGGGCCAGCAGGGCCAGGGGGGCGAGGCTGCGGAAGGTTGCGCGTGCCATGGTCTCTCCTCCAGGGTTGCACTGAGCTGCGATGGTAGCAGCCCACAGGCCGGACGTCAGCGAAGCTCCAGGATCTCCACTGGCACGGGGCGGCCGTCACGCTGCACCCGGGCCTCGTCGCCTACGCCCAGGCCCGTCAGGGCTCGCGCGAGGGGGGAGCGCGGGGAGATCACGGTGAGCGGGCCCTGGGGCCCGTCGAGGCGGTCACCCTGGCCGCCGGGTAGCAGCAGGTAGGCGCGCTCCTCGCCCTGCTCGTCTTCCAGCAGCACCCAGGCTCCGGCCGCGACCTGCTCTCGGGGGCCGGGATCCACGTGCTCGAGCAGCTCGAGGGCCTCCTTGATCTCGCTGGCGCGGCGGTTCAGGCCCGCGGCCAGGTAGCCCTGGGTGGTCACCGCGGCCCGCTCGCCACGGTTTTCGGGGCGGAAGCCGCCATCGACGCGCATGCCGGTGCGGGCGTCGGCGATGCTCGCCTTCACGGTGCGCAGGCGCTCCTCGAGGAGCTGGCGGAAGCGCTGGAACAGGGCGGGCTTGTTCATCGGGGGAGCGTAATCCGGCGCCGGGGACTGACGCGCGTCCGGTTCTCGGTTGCAGCGCTCACTTGCCTGGAGTGCACTCGACGTAGAGGCGGACAACTTGGCC
>CAZHIK010000231.1:0-1205 GCA_964532635.1 uncultured Enterobacterales bacterium | reverse complement strand
GTCACCGCCTACAGGCGAGCATCGCATAGAGTACGCACCTACCGTTGAGCTAGTACCACTACCTACCAGCACCTTACCACCTTCTACGCACACTAATTGTTACCTTCTCGGTGAACCCGGAGGTGATGTCGTCGTGGTCCCGATCTCCGACCTCCTCGAACCTCTGGCAGTGCTTGGCCCACAGCTCGAGCTCGATCCGGATCGAGCGCTGATCCTCGGGGATGCGCCGATCCGTGAAGGTGAGCTCGTACAGTGAGGGCTCCCAGGACAACCAGATGTCGTCCGGGACTTGGAGTCCGCTGTCCCCGGCCGTGAGTCGGTAGGTCTCGTCCCAGCGCACGACGAAGTCGTCTTCGGCGTTGAACGGCAGCTCGAACTCATCCTCTTCATGCTCGATCCCGAGCTCCGTCTCGGGGGGAACCACGGAGACGCCGTAGGCCGCGAGGTAGAGGTCTGCGCTGGTCCAGGAGTCGAGCGAGTCGAGCGCGTCGAATTGCTCTTCGGGGAGTTCTTCCGCTCCGTCCCAGGTCGTGCCGGAGCCGTCTTCATTGCGCCACCCCGGCCCCATCAGCGCGCCCACCGGGGTGGCTGTGTAGCCCGCCAGGCAGCCTGACAGGCCGAGCACGCAGCTCGCCAGCGACAGAGCCCGCCCCATCACTCAACCACCTTCAGCTCGAGATCGAGGTGGCACGTATTCTCGTCGTCGCTGTCCCGGTGGTAGGCGGCTTCTACCCTCACTGTGTAGTGCACGGTCCACGCAGCATGGGTCTCGAGGGCGATGGTGAAGTCGCAGGCGCCTTCCTGGCCGCAGTTGGGGTCGAGGTCGAGCTCGAGGGGCCACAGCTGCTGGCTGGCGAAGTCGTGCTGGTGGAGCACCTCGTCCAGGTGGACGATCTCGAGGTTCACCCGGTAGAGCTCCGCGCGTCGATCCCCGCTCGGCCAGCCCGTGTCGTGCAGCCGGTCCGTCCGGGGCCAACTCGCCGCGGGCTCGAAGCGCAGCCCGAGCCAGGCCCGCCGCACCTCGAAGCCGGGCTCCCCCTCGCAGCCGCTCGACTCCATCGCGATGGGGATCTCCTCTCGCTCTTCGACGACCTCGATGTTGCCGGTCAGGACGGCGGACAGGTAGAAGCTCGGGGGAAGGATGACCGCATCGGGCTGCGTCGCTACCAGCGCCAGGCTCGCCATCGCGATGACCAGCACCGAGC
>CAZHIK010000230.1:0-10516 GCA_964532635.1 uncultured Enterobacterales bacterium | reverse complement strand
CTCGAGCCTGGCCTTGAAGATCTCGGCCATGCCCCCAGAGGCCACGCGCTCCAGGATCCTGTACTTGCCGAAGGTCGTGGGTTCCGGCTGGTTCATCTCCGCTCAGCACAGCGAGGCTCGCACAGCGAGCCAGTGGAGCCGCCATAGTAGCGCATTCGGGCTGGAAAGGCCGGCATGCGACCCAAAGGTCTCGACGGCCGTGGGGCAGCGGTGTCGCACCATGGAGGCACGAACGACCCGAACGGCCCGTGCAGGGCGCGATCCGAGCTATGGAAAACCCTGTGGAACGATTACGGAAAACTCCAGATTCCCGCGGATTGAGGGCTTCTTGGCGGCCATCGCCAGCGTCCGCGTGGGAGGGCTGACGCCCCTGGTGCGCGTTGGCCCGGGTTTTGCTACCATGTTGGTCTGCACTCCCTTCCACAAGGCGCAGCTGATGTTCCAGCTCAACAGGCGTGGTCAGTCCACCGTCGAGTACATGCTGCTCATCTCCGTGATCGTCATCGCCATCGTGGCGGCGGCCTACATCTTCGTGCCCACCTTCCAAGAGGGCGTGAACAACCTGGCCCTGGACGTCAAGGACATCCTGTCCACCGGCGAGATCGTCGGTACGGGATCGGCGAGGTAGCCATGACGCTCCGCAGCTCCCGCCGCCTCTCCGCCCGCCAGCGCCGAGGCCAGGCCATCGTGGAATACGTACTCGTCATCTCGGTCGTCACCATGGCCCTCGTCCTGGGCTTCATCGCCTTCGGTGAGGGCGCTCGGGGCGTGTTCGACAACGTGCGTCGTACCGTCCAGATGCCCTACCCCTGATCGAGGTCCACCGTGGACCTCCAGCACATGCTGACCCCTGCGGATCTGGTCGTCGCGGGTATGCTGGCCGTGGCCGTCTACACCGACGTCCGCACCCAGAAGATCCCCAACGTGCTGACCTTCGGCGTGATGGGGCTGGCGCTGGTGGTCCACCCTCTGTTGGCCCTGATCTTCCACGGAGCCGACGCGGCCTTCCCCGCGTTCCTCAACTCCCTGCTGGGCATCGTGGTGGCCTTCGTGCCCGGCTTCCTGTTCTGGAACCTGGGCGGCGCCCTCAAGGCGGGCGACGCCAAGCTGCTGATGGCGGTGGGGGCGGTGCTCGGCCCCTTCGAGGTGCTGCGGGTCTTCGTGCTCGTGCTGCTGGTGGAGATCCCGGTCGGCATCTTCCAGTTGTGGCGCGCCGGTCGGCTGCGCAACATGCTCCGGGTCGTCAAGGCGGGTGTGTTCCGTCAGGCCGACGGTCCGAAGCCCATGGTCGCCCCCTTCGCGAGCGTGATCGCCGCTGGCTATGTCCTCTCGCGCATCTTCCCCGACTTCTTCAGGTTCTGGTCATGAACTCCACCCACACCCGCCCCGCCCCGCCCCACTCCGTTCGCGGCCGTCGTGGCCAGAGCACCGTGGAGTACATGCTCGTCATCGCAGTGCTTGTCGTCGCGATGGTCGTCGCTGCCTACACCTTCGTTGGCCCGTTTGCCCAGGGATATAGCGGCATGACCGACGACGTGGGCATCGTCCTGACCTCCGGGACGCGGGACGGCTCGGGGAATCAGCGCTAGCCCGGTCGACCCTGCTTTGCGGTGCGGTCACGGTTTGGTCTCCTGATCTGATATGATCCCCGGCCGTGCGTCCATTCTGGCGCATCTCGAGGCCGGCGGGCCCCGCCCACCCCGCGGAGCATCCCCACAGCGCTTTCTCGAACACTCGATATTGCGGGAGGTTCCTTGAAGAACCCGCGCGCCCTGGTTGTAGCCCTCATCGTTGCCGTCATCGCTTCCCTCGCTCAGTGGCGCTATGTCGCCAGCCGCGAGAAGGAGCTGCTCTGGCAGTCCGAGCCCCTCCCCACACTCGTGGCCGAGCGGAACATCCCCGCCCACTTCAAGCTCGACGAGACCATGGTCAAGGTCATCGACGTGCCGCGGAAGTGGCGTCAGCCCAAGGCCCTGTCTTCGGTCGAGGACATCCTCGGCCAGATCTCGGCCGATCCGATCCTCGAGAGTGAACAGGTGGTGTCCACCAAGCTCGTGCGCGCGGACGACGCGGGGCTCGCGTACTTCGTGCAGAAGAAGCACCGGGCGGTGTCCATCGCGGTGGACAACATCACCGCGGTCGGCGGGCATCTCAAGCCCGGGAACTACGTCGACATGGTGGGCACCTTCGACTTCGGCCAGGGCGAGAAGTCCGACATGCGCACCGTCACGCTGTTCCAGAACGTGCGCGTGCTGGCGGTGGGCGCCGACATCGGTCGCCCCACCTCCGCCACCATCATGACCTCCGCCGATCTGAACGAAGATGGCGAAGCGGCCGATCTGTTCGGCTCGGAGCGCCGGCGGGAGGTCCAGCGGATGAACGACACCCGCACGGTCACCCTCGAGCTCACCCCCAACGAGTCCCAGAAGCTCATCCTGGCCCAGGAGCTGGGTGCCTTGTCGCTCACTCTGCGCTCCCTGTGGGAGGCCGATCGCTTCGTGGAGCTCGAGCACGCCACCATCCACTCCACCCTGGGGATTCCCCAGCAGGTCCGGTACAACCCCAAGCCGCGCTATCGTCTGATCCAGTCCGGGGGCTTCTGATGCTGCGCCACCCTGTGCTAGCCGCTCTGATGGGCGTGCTGCTGCTCCTTCTCCCCACCACGGTCCTGGCGCAGGAGGACGAGACCATCCAAGACACTGTGGTCGTGGTCTCCAGCCAGATCGCCATCGACATCCCGTACACCTACGGTGACGTCTCCGGCGGCGACTCGTCCATCATCCGCGTCATCCCCCTGCGCGACTCCCAGCAGATCCTGGTGGCCGGCCGCAAGGCGGGCACCACCAACATCATCGTCTACGACACCTCGGGTGTGCGCCGCGACCAGTTCGAGGTCACCGTCATCCCGGCCAACCTCTCCCGGGTCATGAAGAACGTGCAGCAGCTGCTCGACGATGTCGAGGGCTTGACCTTCCGGGTGGTCAACGACCGGGTCTACGTGCAGGGCGAGGTCAGCCTCGACGAAGACCTGCAGCGGGTCAACAACCTTGCCGACCGCGAGCCGCTCGTGGTCTCCATGGTGCGGCTCTCACCCGTGTCCCAGCGCCTGCTGGCCGATCTGATCCAGAAGGAGATCGGTGTACCCGGCGTGCAGGTGCGGTTGGTCTCCGACAAGATCCTGCTCGAGGGCGTGGTGCACTCCAGCACCGCCTCCGAGCGCGCCGAGGCCATCGCCAGGGCCTACTACAACAACGTCATCAACGTCCTCGAGATCCGCGAGGCGGAGCGCATCCCGGGCCGCACCGACACGGTGGTGGTCATCGTGCACTTCGTTGAGCTCACCAAGTCCCTGGTGGACTCCTGGGGCATCAACTGGTCCCCCCTGGCCACCGAGAGCGGCATCGAGTTCTTCTTCCAGGCGCCCTACGACTCCGCCGAGGGCTGGGGTGACCTGACCGGCTACGCCCAGGCCACCCTCTATGGCCTGCTGCCCCGGCTCGATCGGGCCCGGACCTCCGGCTACGCGCGGGTGCTGGAGAACCCCTCCGTGGCGGTCAAGAGCGCCGACACCGCCACCATCTTCTCGGGCGCCAAGGTGCCCTTCGCCATCATGGGCCCCAACGGTCAGATCACCATCCAGTACGAAGAGGTGGGCATCAACCTCCAGGTCACCCCCTTCGCCCAGGGTACCGACGTGGACCTGTCCGTTACCGTCGAGGTCAGCGCCTTGGGTGAGGTGGCCCCCTCCGGCTACCAGATGATCGACACCTCCACCATCACCACCTCGGAGTACTGCCGGGCGGGTGAGAGCATCGTCATCGGCGGCCTGCAGCGCTTGAGCGATCGCATCGAGTACAACCGCGTGCCCGAAGGTGGCTCCGAGACGGGCACCCCGATCTTCACCCTCTACAAGAGCAAGGACTACAAGAAGTCCAAGTCCCAGTTCCTGGTCTTCGTCACCCCCCAGGTCTACGAGAACAGCACTCAGGCCAACCGCGACCTCCAGGACAAGTTCAACCTCATCGAGGTCCGCCAGTAGGCCATGGCCCGAGCCCCAGCGCGCATCATCGCGGTCGGCGGCGCCAGGGACGGCGTCGGCAAGAGTACGTTTGCGGTCAACGCCGCCATGTCCCTGCGCAAGGAGACCCAGGCCTCGGTGCTCATCGTCGAGGCCGACATCGAGGGCGCTGGCGACGTCGCCGCCCTGCTGGGCATCAAGGCCGCCCGCGGGGTGGCCGAGCTGGCGCCCTACGTCGACAAGCTCGACACCCAGACCATGTCCCGGCAGATCGCGGTGCACAACACCGGCGTGGGCTTCCTGCCCCTGTCGGTGGACCCAGCCGCAGCCCGGGGGGTGGACGCCGACGTCTACGCCCGCATCTTCGACCTGGTCCGACCGCTGTGCGACTTCGTGGTGGTCGACTGTGGCCCGGACGTGAACCAGCTCAACGTCAGGATGATGGAGCAGAGCTCCGGCATCTTCCTGATGGCCAGCCCCGACGTGCTCGTGCTCCACGCCACCCGGCGCCTCGTGGAGCGGCTGCAGGCCCTGCACTTCCCGGCCCAGATGATGAAGGTGGTGCTCAACCGCTACGATCAGAGCGTGGGTGTGCCCCTCGAGATGATCACCCAGAAGCTGCAGCGCCCCGTGCTGGTCACCCTGCTGCAGGACGATCCGGTCTGCCAGCAGGCCTCCATGCAGGGCCAGCCCTTCGTGGCCCACCAGCCTCGCTCGGCCATCACGCGCAACTACGACGAGTTCATCATCAAGCTGCTCGAGTCCAAGACCCTCGAGTCCATGGGCGCTGTGCAGCGGCCCAAGGGCATCAAGATCGAGGGCGGTCGCATCGTGGGTCTGGACGCCGAGAGCTCTCGCCAGGCCGCCCAGATCGGTCAGTGGATGAAGGCCCGTGGCTCCAAGGCCCGTACCCAGCGCAAGAGCATCGACCCGCGCACCGCGCTCAAGATGGTCATCCACAAGCGCCTGGTGGAGGTCATCGACCTCAAGAAGCTCAACAAGGAGATGGACGAGAGCGAGGAGAAGGAACAAGCCCTCCGCAAGCAGGCCTACGCCGCGGTCTGCCGCCTGATGGATGACGAGGGCCGCTCGGTCACCGACCGCCACGAGCGCGAGCGCATCGTCAAGGAGATCCTCGACGAAGCCCTGGGCCTGGGACCGCTGGAAGATCTGTTGGCCAACGACTCCATCACCGAGATCATGGTCAACAGCCGCGACCAGACCTACATCGAGCTGAAGGGCAAGCTGGTCGAAGTCGACGCCAACTTCACCGACGATGCGCAGCTGATGGGCGTCATCGAGCGAATCGTGCACCCCATCGGCCGCCGCATCGACGAGAAGTCGCCCATGGTCGATGCGCGCCTGCCCGACGGCTCCCGCGTCAACGCCATCATCCCGCCCCTCGCCCTCGAGGGCCCCAGCCTCACCATCCGCAAGTTCTCGAAGGATCCGCTCACGGTCCGCAACCTCATCGAGTTCGGCTCGATCACCGAGGAGATGGCCGATCTGCTGCGCTCCTGCGTGGAGGCCAAGCTCAACATCCTCATCTCTGGCGGCACCGGCTCTGGCAAGACCACCCTGCTCAACGTGATGAGCTCCTTCATCCCGGAAGACGAGCGCATCGTCACGGTCGAGGACTCCGCCGAGCTGCAGCTCAAGCAGCCCCACGTGGTGCGCCTCGAGTCCCGCCCCGCCAACATCGAGGGCGAGGGCGCCATCACCATCCGTGATCTGGTCAAGAACTGCCTGCGGATGCGCCCCGATCGCATCGTCGTGGGTGAGTGCCGCGGTGCCGAGGCCCTGGACATGCTCCAGGCCATGAACACCGGCCACGATGGTTCGCTCACCACCATCCACTCGAACTCGCCTCGGGACTGCATCTCCCGCCTCGAGACCCTGGTCATGTTCACCGGCCTCGAGCTGCCTTCCAAGGCCATCCGCGAGCAGATCGCCAACGCCATCCACATCATCGTGCAGCAGGCGCGCATGCTCGACGGCACCCGCAAGGTCACCAAGATCTCCGAGATCACGGGCATGGAGGGCCCCACCATCACCCTGCAGGACATCTTTGTCTTCAAGCAGGAAGGCATGGACGAGAACCGCAAGGTCAAGGGCCGCTACGTCGCCACTGGCTTCGTTCCCAAGTTCATCACCCGGCTCGAGGCCATGGGCATCGCGCTGCCCAAGGGCATCTTCGCCGAGGTGCAGGCGGGCGGTCCCGGTCCCTACCGGCCCCGTGGCGGTGGGCGCATGCCCCCGGGGAGGCGCTGATGGATCAGCCCATCGATCCCACCACCATCGAGATGCTCCCCCTGTGGTGGGACTTCCTCACCCTCTTCCGCCTCGGCAGCTTCGGGCTGTTCATCATCGGCTGGTTCGGCCTCGGGCTCACCCTCGCCCCGTGGATCTTCGAGAAGTTCCACAAGGCCACCGCCGGCTACGTGCAGTGGATGGTGGACATGTTCGATGCCATGTTCATCCGGGTCGAGCCTCGCTGGTGCGTGCTGTCCATCCTGGTGTCGATGGCGCTGTTCGCCGGGCTGGGCTGGTGGCTGACCTCCGCCGTGCCCTCGGGCATGGGCTACCTCATCCTGCGCGTGTGCATCGTGGCATTCCTGGTCTTCGCGCCCTTCGGCCTGCCCCTGGGCCAACGCCTGCCCCGCAAGATCGTCCAGATGCTGTGGGACTGGCGCATCAACAAGTTCGAGGATCAGCTGCTGGATGCCCTGGCCTTCATGTCCAACGGTCTGCGGTCCGGCCTCTCGCTGGTCCAGACCATGGAGATGGTGGTCGAGGAGCTGGGCAACCCCATCTCCGAGGAGTTCGGCCTGGTGCTCTCCGAGCAGCGGGTGGGCGTGCCCTTCGAGGAGGCCCTGCTCAACCTCGAGAAGCGCGTCGGCTCCGAGGACGTGCAGATCCTGGTCACCAGCATCAACATCCTGCGGCAGTCCGGCGGCAACCTCTCCGAGACCTTCCAGACCATCAGCTACACCGTGCGCGAGCGCAAGAAGGTCAAGGGCAAGATCAAGACGATGACCGCCCAGGGTGTCTCCCAGGCGGTGATCATCACCGTGATGCCCTTCGCCCTGGGCGCCATCCTGTGGGCCTTCGATCACGAACTGGTGGCCCGCATGTGGTCCACCTGGATCGGGTGGGGGCTGATCTTCGTGCTGCTGTTCCTGCAGACCGTGGGCGCCTTGATCATGCGCAAGATCGTGATGATCCGGGTCTAGCGCAGCGGCTCGGGGATGGGGTGGGCCGGCCGGCCGAACACCAGCTCGGTCTGCCATGCGACCCTCGGATGCCCGCCCGCCCAGCATGAGCGGATCCAGGGGACCGCCTCGGCGTCCCGGTCGAGCCACCAATGCAGCACCTTGCCCAGCTCGCAGTCCAGTGTGGGGGCGTGGCCCGGCCGCTGGGCGCCCTCGAGCAGCAGCGCGGCCGCGCCCTGCGGGTCACGCTCCAGCATCAGCCGGGCCAGCATCAGTCGGGCTTGATCGTCGTCGGGGTCCTCGTCGAGCACCTCGAGGTACAGGGGCTCGGCTTCGTCGTGGCGCTCGAGCTTGTGCAGGGCGAGGGCCAGATCGAAGGGCGCGTCGGGGTGGTCCGGCTGGCCTGCGAGGGTCTGGCTGATCGCTCTCACCAGGGCCTGCTGCTCTTCGCGCTCTGCGGCTCGGCGCTGGATGTCGGCGCCGAGCTCGGGGTGTTCGGGGTGGGCGGCCAGGGCTTGTTCGAGGAGGGCTGCAGCCTGCTCGAAGCGGCCCAGCCGGTCGAAGCGCTGGGCCATGTACAGCGCGACGCGGGGCTCGAGGCCGAAGTCGTCCCGGAGGGCTCGGAGGGCTCGGAGGGCCTCCAGGGGATGCTCACCGCTGGGGCGCTCGGTCTCGCTGATGCCCCTATGCAGGGCGATGAGCTGCTTGGGGTCCGGCAGCTCGTCGAGGGCGGCCTGGCTGGGTTCGGCCATGCTCAGGTAGCCCAGCGCCGCCAGCTGTTCGTCGGTCAGGGTGCGCTCCTCGAGGACCCGGTCGCCCTGGTCGAAGCGATCGGGGAAGGCGGCGAGCTGGCTCCGGGCCTGCTCCATCAGCTCGGGCTTCCAGAGGTTGTTCAGCTGGTGGGGATCGCTCCGGAGCGCGTACATCTCGGGCTGGGGAAGATCGAACCAGACGCGCTCTTCGCTGTCCAGGACCCCCAGGATGGGGGCGGTGCCCAGGCGGTGGTAGGGCTCGATGGTCTCGATGGGGAGGCTCCGAGGGGGCACCACGTCGCCGCTTTCCAGGAAGGGCAGCAGGGAGATCCCGTCGCCCGCAGGCAGGGGCAGATCGAGCAGGGCGCCGATGGTGGCGGGGAGGTCGGCGTGGGTGACCGGACCGCTCACCCGGCGGCCCGAGCTCGGGTGGGGGGTGGACGGTCCCGACCACAGCACGAAGGGCACCTTCAGAGTGCTGTCGTAGGCGAAGTAGCCGTGGCTCTCCTCGCCGTGCTCGCCCAGGCTCTCGCCGTGGTCCGCGACCACGGCCACCACGGCCGAGTCCAGCCGACCGACGCTGGCCAGGCCGTCCAGGATCCGACCAGTCCAGTGATCCGTGTAGGCGATCTCGGCGCGGTACAGATCGCCGTCGCAGGCCTCCACGAAGGGCCGAGGCGCCCGCCAGGGTCGGTGGGGATCGAACAGGTGCACGAACAGGAAGGCTGGCCGGTCCGGGGGCAGCGCATCGAGCCACTCCAGGGCTGCACCCGCGGTGGCTTCGGCCGGTCGGTACAGGCCCTCGACGCTGGGCTTCGGACTCTCGTCGTAGTGCGAGAAGCCTCGGCCCAGCCCCGTGGCCCCAGCCAGCACCGGGGCCGAGACGAAGGCGGCGGTGGCCCAGCCCCTGGCTGAGAGGTCTTCGCTGAGGATCCAGGCTTCGGGATCCACCTGGGTGCGGCCGTTCACCCGAGCCCCGTGGCGGTGGGGATGCAGCCCGGTGAGCATGGAGGCGTGGGCGGGGAGGGTCAGGGGAACCGATGAGCGCGCGTGCTCGAAGCTCACCCCCTCCGCAGCCAGGCTGTCCAGGCGTGGCGTTCCGCAGCCCGGAGTACCGCTCTCTCCCACGGCGTCGGCCCTCACGGTGTCCCAGCTGAACAGGACCACCGTGGGCGGGGGTGCTTCGGGCTGGTGGCACGCAGCGAGCAGACACAGCGGCCAGAGGCGGGGGCTGGTGCTCGGCATGGGTGCTCCGGTGCATCGGTGAGGGGGCACGGCGGGGCGGCTTGGTTAGAGGCCGTCTCCACCCGGCTTCCTCTACCATGGCGCGCGCTGGTATCCCCGACATCCGCAGCTTGGCTCAGCGCCTGGTGAACGCACAGCTCGCGTCGCCTTGGCGCTTCCTTGTGGCCGTGGCGGCCGCGACCCTGGTCATGGGCCTGGTGGCCTCCGGCCTGCAGTTCGACTCGAGCTACGAGGCCCTGCTCCCCAAGGGGGCGCCCGAGCTGGCCCGCACCGATGCGGTGCGGGCGCGCACAGGGGGCTTCCGTCAGCTCGTGGTGGCCATCGGGGGCGAAGACCCGGAAGCACGGGTGACCCTGGGTCAGGAGCTGGTGGAGCGGGTCCGGGAGGTCCCTGGGGTGCGCAGCGCCGACCTCGAGCTGCCGCTGGACTTCTTCGCTGGGCGTGGTATCTGGCTGATGGACTGTGAGACCCTGGACGAGCTGGTGGTCGCGGTCCATCGTGCGGTCCAGGCCACCACCTTCCCCTTCGGCGGGACCGATCCCCACAGCGCCTGGCAGCGCGTGGAGGGCATCGTGGAGCGGGAGCGAGGCAGCCTCCCCTTCGACGGCCCGGTGCTTCACAGCGACGACGGCCGCTTCACCTTCCTGCTGGTGGTGCCCACCATCAAGTTCACGGACATGCAGGCTGGGACGGAGCTGCTGGCAAGAATCGACCGAGTGGTAGAAGAACTGGAGCCCGCTGCATCGGGGCTCGAGGTGCGCTACGCCGGCAACCTCGCGGTGGTCCAGGAGCAGCACCACGTGATGCGCGCGGATCTGCAGCGAGCCTCGGTAGTGGCGCTGTTGTTCGGCGTGATCATCCTGGGGGCAGCCACCCGGCGCTGGCTGGCGCCCCTGGTGGTCGGTGGTGCGTTGATGTGCGGCATCGCCTGGACCTTCGGGATCGCTCGCATCGGCGTGGGCCACCTCAACGTCATCACGGGCATGCTGGTGGCGGTGCTCATCGGGCTGGGCATCGACTTCGGGATCCACCTGTTCGTGCGCTACCAGCAGGAGCGCAGTGAACCCGGCACCCGAGCGGAGGATGCGGTGCGGGCCGCGGTGCTCGGCACCCTGCCCCCAGCCCTCACCGGCGCGCTGACGACGGCGGGGACATTCTTCAGCTTTGCGGCAGCCCGCTTCCGGGGCTTCTCGGAGTTCGGTGTGGTGGCTGGCTTCGGTGTGCTGCTCACACTGCTCGCCGTCTTCCTTGTGCTGACCAGCGCCTGCCTGTGGCAGCAGGCGCATGAC
>CAZHIK010000229.1:0-10562 GCA_964532635.1 uncultured Enterobacterales bacterium | reverse complement strand
AGTTCGGCGTCGGAGGGCGATGGCTCGCCCCCCCGCACGGAGGGCTTGGAGCGGGGGGCGGGCGGAGGGGTGGGCGCGCTGGCGCCGGCGGGGGTGGGGGCAGGTTCCGAAGCATCGGCGCTGCCCGCGCTGGGCTCGGAGGCCGGGCCCTCGACCTCGGGCTCGACCTCGGCGTCGCCCACGGGATCGTAGGTGGCCACCACGGGCTCACCCCCCGCTGGCTCGGAGACGGGCTCGACCACGGGTTCTTCCGGAGGGCTGACCGGTTCGGGGCTCGAGCCAGGACCCAAGGTGAACCACCAGCCGCCCACTGCAGCCACCGCCAGCACGGTCAGCAGCCCCAGGGCCGCCACGAAGCCGAGCAAGCGGCGCTTGACGGGAGCGGGGGCTTCATCGATGGGATCCAGCTCGAGCTCCAGCTCGATCTCGTCGGGTTCGATCTTGGTGGAGGTGGACGCCTCTTCCCACAGCGTCTGACCGCTCAGGTCGGCGTCGGGAGGATCCTCGGGCGCGACCACGGTGGGCAGCACGTCGTGGGCCCAGACCTCGAGGGCCGGACCGGGCACCAGGGCCTCGAGCTCGCGGCAGGTGTTCACCACGTGGCTGGCGGTGGGGCGGTCTTCGGCCTCGAAGGCCAGCATGGACTCGATCAGGGCCACCACTTTGTTCCAGGACTCGCCTGGGAAGGCCGACAGATCGGCGGCCTCGAGGCGGGACTGCACCTGGTTGTCGTGGACGTCGGCGGCTTCGCCGGCCCAGCCCAGGCGCTTGCGGGCCAGGGTCTCGAAGGTGACCACGCCCAGGGCGTAGACGTCGCTGGCGGGGGAGGCCTTGCCGCCGAGCATCAGCTCGGGGGACATGTAGCGCAGGGAGCCCAACTGGTAGTTCTGGGTGTCGGCCTCGCGGCGCTGGTCCTTGGACCGGGCGATGCCGAAGTCGAGCACCTTGACCTCGCCGTCCATGGTGATGCGCACGTTCCCAGGCTTGATGTCGCGGTGGAGCACCTCGAGGGGTTCGCCGGTGACCGGCGAGGGGCGCGAGAACGCGGCGTGCAGGGCGGAGCCCACCTGCCGGACGATGGACAGGGCCACCGAGGGAGGGATCTTGGCCGCGCAGCGCTTGGGGTTGATGACCCAGCTGAGGTTGACGCCGGGCACGTACTCCATGACCACGGCGGGGCGTCCGGCGATGGTGATGAGGTCGTCGGCCCGCACGATGGCCGGATGGCGCAGCATGCCGAGCAGGCGGGCTTCGTCGCGAAGCCGGCTGGCCACCTGCTCGTGCTCCTGGACGTCTTCGCGCAGGACCTTGATGGCCACGGTCTTCACGAAGCCCGAGGAGGTGCTCATCTCCGCCAGGTAGACCTCACCGAAGCCGCCCTTCCCGATACATCGAAGGAAGCGGAACCTGCGAGCAGAGCCTGTCGGAAGTGAGCCTGTATCCACGGCGAGAGCGCGATCTGGGGGTCAGTGTCCGGCTAGCATGGTCCAGGGGGGGCGCGCACGTCAACTCGAAGAGAAACCGCCACACCCCGGGCCCGGCTGGTCGCCAGCAGTTCCCGCTCGCCGCCTCACAGGACCGCTGCTACCCTCTGGGCACCCCGCCCGGCGCAGGCTACCCCCCCGATCTCCATGACTCCGCTCCCACCCACCCACCCAACCTCGAAGGCGCAGAGCAGCGCCACGTTCCTGCTGGGCGTGCTGGCGCTGGCGGCCTGTGGCGGGCCCGACAGCGGCGACTCGACCCCGGGGACCACCCCCGAGCTGGCGGCACACGAGGGCATGGCTCAACGAGCGGTGATCCTCGTGCTGGACGGAGCACGCATGGAGGAGACCTTCGGTGATGGCAGCTCCGACGCCTCCGGCGGTCCCACCGCCGAGATCATGCCCGAGGTCCGCGGCGCTCTGCTCGACCAGGGTGGTGTGGCGGCCCCGGCCTACGTCACCGGGCCCACCTTCACATCCGCAGCCCACGTCGACCTGCTCACAGGAGTACGCCAGTACTACGCCATGCTTCCCGCCAGCGACGGCTATGGCCCCTGGCGCCCCGACCACCCCAGCCTCTTCGAGGGCCTGCGCGCCGAGCGAGGCCTGGCCGAGGATCAGGTGGCCATGGCCGCCAACACCACCCTCATGGGCGACCTGGCATGGGGCTGGGCCCCAGGCTTCGGCGAGGACGTGGCAGGCGCCTACCACACCGTGATGGACCCGGACGATCCCGAGGACGTCAGCCTCGACGACGGCGACGTGATCGACCAGGTCAAGGCGTCCCTCACCGACGACGATGCGGTCTTCGTGCTGGCCAACCTGCACCAGATCGACCGCGCGGGCCACGGCAACCCGACGGTCTACGCCAACTACGTTGCCGACACCGACGGCCCGATCACCCAGCTCTGGAAGTGGCTGCAGGACGCCGCGGGCGACGGCGACGACCTGCCGCTGGTGGTGGTGGTCTCCGATCACGGCCGCCACCGCTTCGTGGAGTCTCTCCAACCCTGGGCCCACCACGGCTGCTCCTGCAGCGGCTGCCGGGAGGTGCCACTGCTGGTGCTGGGCCCAGGCATCGAGCCGGGCACCCTGGCCTCGCGGCCCTACCTGCTCGAGGACGTGCACCACACCGTGGCCTGGCTGCTGGGCGCCCCCTCGCCCTACAGCAGCGGCTTGCCCCTGCAGGACTTCCTCCTCGGCGATCCCGAGGTACCGATCCGCAGCGGCGACGTGGCCCTGGCTGCCCACGGTGAGTTGCTGGCCTGGCAGCAGTGGACGCCAGACCACGAGGCGCGCAGCAGCGTGGTGGTGGACGGTGAGGTGCTGGCCTCGGGAGCGCTCCACGTCGAGACGCCCAGCGTGGTCCAGGGCGATGGCGTTGACTACGCCTGCTGGCGCCAACTGGCGCTCACCGAAGGCGAGGACCACTGGCCCTGGGAGGGCCGCTGCGCTCGCCGCGTCGAGGGTGGCGCCTGGCAGGACATGGGCTTCGAGACCACAGAGCTGCTCGACGGCTGGCAGGCACAGCTGGGGCTCGACGAGCTGGGGCGCCTGTGGGTGGTCCACCAGGAGACCGAACAGAATCCCATGCTGTTCGGCTCCACGCCCGAGTACGTGGGCTACCGTGCCGCGCTGTGGGACGAGGACTCCGAGAGCTGGACCCACCCCGAGACCCTCGATGGACAAGGCGGCCTGCCCAGCCACGCCAGGCTCCACGTCAGCGGCGTGGCGGGTCTGGTGGCCTGGGCGGTGGCCGAGAGCGACACCACCATCCGGACCACCCGCCACATCGCCCTGAGCACACTGGTGTGGTCCGACGAGACCCCCAGCTGGCAGTCGGTGAGGACCTTCCTCCCAGCCGACTCCGACGATCCCGCACTGGATCGGCTGGAGCGCCCCGCCGTGGGGGTGGTCGGTGAGCGCTACTGCCTGGTGGCGGTGGGCTACGGCGATCGGGGCACCACCCTGCTGGCCACCAGCACCGTCGGCGATCCGGCCATGGGCTGGCGCTGGTCGGAGCTGGCCACGCTGGACGCCACCGGTGGTGTCCTCCCCCACCTGTCCCCCGCCATCTCCGACGACGGTTGGATCTACTGGGCCCGCCGCTCCGAAGCCGGCAGCGTGGAGCTGTGCCGGGCCGACGACGCCACCGGGAATCCCTCCTGCGTGGACACCGAGCGAGGCTGGATCGACAGCCTGGCACCGGGCCAGGGTGGGGTCTGGGCCAGCCTCAGCGACGGAGACCTCGCCTGGACCGCCACGTGGATCGCCTTCGACGTCTGATCTCGTGGTCTGCACCGAAGAGTATGCGACTAGAGGCTGAAGGCAGCCACGCCCCTGGGTATAGTGTGTCGCCCATGAGAGCTGTATTCCTCGCTGTCGTTGCCTTGGCTGCGCTCGGCTGTACCGAGCCGCAGCCCGTTGACACGACCGCTTGGAGCTTCCCCACCCTCGACACCGGCCCCCACCTCCTGAGGCCCGATGAGCCGGACTGGCCCGACCTCCCCCGCGATACTGGTGTGCCAACGGACGCGATCTGCTCCGGCAACCTCCTCACCGACGGTGGCTTCGAGCACGACGTGCTGCTGGAGTCGGGATGGATGCAGCAGGGGGAGGTCTACTTCTCCGCGCAGCGGGTCGCCGACAACGTGGTCAACGGCGACTTCGCTGCCAGGATCACCAACAACCTCGAGGGGGAGGTCGCGCTGAGCCAGACGGTGCCAGTCGACCCGAGCGTGGTGTACGAGTACACAGCTTGGGTGGCCTGGGAAGCGGTGCACCCCCTGGGTCCGGTAGGCTTGCAGGTGGCGTTCCTCGATCGGGATCTGAACCTGCTGTACAGCACCGATCTCCCCACCCATGCCTACGACCGCGAGTTCGGCTTCGACTTCCCCCCGCGGCTCAAGCTGCGCTCCCCGGCCCAAGCCGCCTTCGCCGCGGTCCGGCTCCGGTTGGGGGGCAGGGGCTCCCTGTGGGTCGACGACGTCTGCTTCAGGCCCGCGCCCACGGGCGACTTCACCGGCATCATCCACCACGACGGCGAGCCCCTGCCCGGAGCCCGCGTCACCCTGGCCTTCGAGCACTGGGGCGCGCCCTACGAGGCCTTCTCGGACTTCACCGGGCGCTATGTCCTGCGAGACGTGCCCGTGGCCCAGCCCAACTACGTGCTGATCGCCGGCAAGCCCGGCTACCGCAGCCGCAGCCAGGGTCACCTGCTGCCCATCGAGGGTGAGCAGGTGGAGGTGGACTTCGAGCTGGTACCCGGCGATGACCCCACCGACTTGCTCGAGGTGCGCTTCGCCACGCTCGACGTCTACACCCGAGGGGGCCTGACCCGGATCCACAAGTACGCCGAGATCCCCGACGACCCCAGCGAGTATCCCGACCACGTTCGGATCCACCTGGGCCATGGAGAGTACCTCGACACCAGCGAGCCCACCATCCAGCAGCTGGCAGAGGAGATCCTCGCCTCGGTCCCCGAGCGCGACCGCGAGAACACCCGCGAGGTGGCCTGGGCGGTGTACGAGTGGCTGGCCAAGAACATCGAGTACGAGGCCATCTACACCGAGCCCGAGGGCCCCCTGCTCGACTACCCCTGGGTGGACCACACCTCCACCGTCCTGTCCTCCACTCCCGATGGCTGGGGTTGGGGCAGCTCCATCCTCGACGCCTACCTCGAGCCCGAGGAGATCCTGGAGCACCGCAGCGGCATCTGCGCGGAGATCTCGAGCCTGGCTGTGGTGCTGTTGCGCAACCTCGACATACCGGCCCGCACCTCGCAGGGCACCATGGAGCTGTGGTACCAGCTGCCCGACGGCTCCGAGTCCGGCTGGGTCGAGCTGATGCCCAGCCACGGACGCTCCACCTGGCGCACCCAGGGGGTGCTCGGTGCCGGGTTCGAGATGACCCGCATCCCCATCGCCTCGGTCCACGCCGACCCCATCCAGCAAGCCACCTGGGACTTCGAGAACGGTGGCTTCTGGCGTGAGAACCACCCCTGGGAGGTGTACTGGCAGTACGACGATCTGGGACACAGCCAGGCCCTGGAGGCCTTGGAAGCGCTGACCGCGATCGGCCGGACCCCCGAGCCGGGAGGCGCAGCCTACACCGAAGACGCCTCCTACCGAGCCAACTTCCGCCGGATGGAGTTCCAGCTGATCGACTTCGTGGACCAGCAGGAGCTCACCCTGAGCTTCCCGTTCTCCACCGACAGCCCGTTCCACGCCACCACGGGAGAGTACGCCTACTGGGTCAACCTGCCCGACACCGTGGTGGGCGTGGAGATCACGGAAGACTTCGACGCCACCGGTGAGACCAGCATCAAGCAGGCCCACATCACGCTGGATCTGAGCTCGGTACTCTGATCCGCGGGCTGCTTGGGCCCGTGCTACCTTGGTTCCCGTCGTCTCGACGCCGCGGAGCTTTCATGAGAATCGCCCACCCCGTCCTGCTCGTCGCTCTGGCCCTCGCCTGCACCGAGTACAACGTGCACGAACAGGAAGAGCCCACCGTCAAGAACGACTCCGATCCGTTCAACGACACCGACCGTCCCGAAGACACCGAGCCCCAGAACGAAGACTGCGAGGACCAGACCCTGGCCGGCTACGAGACCTCCACCGACGGCGACTGCGAAAACGAGGTCGAGACGGGCACCTTCAACCCCGTGGTGGAGTGGTACAAGTCCTCCTGGAGCGTCGACTCCGGCAGCAACCAGGTCATGTCCCAGCCCATCGTCTGCCAGCTCACCGACGACAACAGCGACGGAGCCATCGACGAAGCCGACACTCCCGACATCGTCCTGGTGAGCTACGGCTCCAGCTCCTACACCACCGGCGGGGTGCTGCGGGCCATGTCCGGCGATGGGGGAGCGGAGCACTGGAGCAAGACCGGGGCAGGCATCCAGGGCACCGGCGGCGCGGCCTGCGCCGACATCGATGGGGACGGCATCGTCGAGATCATCTCCCTCACGCCCTCGAGCGCGGTGGCCTTCGAGCACGACGGCTCCATCAAGTGGACCTCGGGCAGCATCTCCAGCCACATCGACGGCGTCTCCGACGTGCCCGCCATCTCCGACATGAACGGCGACGGTGATCCGGAGATCATCGCCGGGCGGGCCATCATCGACAGCAACGGCAACGTGGTGGGCACCGGCAGCTACGGCTTCGGCGGTGTGAACAACAACAACGTTGGCTCCTGCTCCTTCGCTGTGGATGTCGACGGAGACGGACAGCAGGAGGTCGTGGTGGGCAACGCCCTGTACCGCAGGGACGGCTCCACCATCTGGTACAACGGCCAGCAGGACGGCTACCCCGCTGTGGCCGACTTCGACGGCGACGGCCAGGCCGAGATCGTGGTCTCAGGCAATGGCCAGATGCGGCTGCAGGACACCGACGGCACCGTGCTGTGGACCCAGTCCATCCCCGGCGCCTCCTCCAGCTACTACGGTGGCCCGCCCACCGTGGCCGACTACGACGGCGACGGCGAGCCGGAGATCGGCGTGGCCTCGGGCTCCCGCTACTCGGTCTTCGATCCCGACGGCAGCATCCTGTGGCAGAAGACCACCGACGACTCCTCGAGCGGCAACACCGGCTCGGCCGTCTTCGACTTCGAGGGCGACGGCGTGGCCGAGGTGGTCTACGCCGACCAGACCCGCCTGTGGGTCTTCAACGGCGTGGACGGCTCGGTCAAGCTCGAGAGCTCCGAGCACTCCAACGGCACCTGGCTCGAGTACCCCACCATCGCCGACGTCGACGGCGACGGCCACGCCGAGATCGTGGTGCCCAACACCGCTCAATACGGCACCTACTCGGGCATCCACGTCTTCGGGGACGCCGACGACAGCTGGCGTCCGGGCCGCAAGATCTGGAACCAGCACGCCTACCACATCACCAACATCGACTCCGACGGCGCCGTCCCCGCCAGCGCCGACCTGAACTGGCTGGACTACAACAACTTCCGCTCCGGCGACATGACCGCGGGCGACGGCACCTCCGCCCCGGACCTCACCCTGGCCATGGGCGATCTCTGCGAGATCGACTGCGACGAGGACCGCATCATCTTCTGGCTGCACGCCGGCAACCAGGGCGCGGTGGACCTGGACGTGCCCGCCACCGTCGAGATCTACGCCCGCCACGGTTCCAGCGACACCCTGCTCACCACCATCACCTTCCCACCCAGCCTGGTGGTGGGTTGGTACGGCGAGTCCCGCCAGATCGAGCTGGCCGCCAGCGACGTCGCAGGCGCCGACTCGGTGGTGTTCGTGATCTCGAGCGACGACCTCGAGTGCGAAGAGCGCAACAACGACCTGATCTGGCCGGGTCCGTTCTGCGACTAGTTTTTCGACGCAGGGAAAGTGACCGGGTCGAATGTATCGCTCCGCGCGCGGTTCACCCCCGCCCGCCGAAACGGGCTCTCGGGCGGGGATAAACCCCGCCCCTACATCGGGTTGGGTAGCTCACGAAGCCGGTCAGAATCCCTGTGGAAGGGCACTAGTCGCGATCATCCACCCATTGGAAGTCGGCTTCCCTCGCTGGTAGAATCGGCGCCGGACCCACCCGCGCGGGAGGCGGCTTGCGCCGGACGACGCGAAACTCCAACACCACTTGGGGAATGTCCGCGACCGAGGCGGCCGAGATGGGCCTCACGCCCACCCCCAGCGAGGGTCGACGGGACCCCGCACTGCGAGTGAGGGCGCTCTTCCAGGCGGCCTCCCAGGAGGTCGAGCGCAGGATCAACTCGGTGTGGATGGTCCTGCTGGCCGTAGCCATCCTCATGGCCGTCACCTTCGGGGTACAAGCGGGGGCGACCACCCGCGCTGTGACCATCGCCCAGGTGGTGGTCCTGAGCGCGTGGCTGTTCACCAAGGGGGCGGTCGCGCTGTTCATCCGCGCCCAGCGCGGCCTCCGCTCCGTCCCCTACATCGTGCTCACCACCGACGTGGTGATGGTCTGCGCCCTGGTGGTGGTGCGCATGATGTACATGCCCGATCCCTGGCAGGTCCGCGATGGTGTGCTCTCGGACTGGGTCTACGTGGCGCTGTTCCCCGTGGTGGCCTCGGCTGGCCCGCGCTTCGACGTGGAGCTGGCCCGCTACGTGGAGCTGCTGGCCCTTGCCGGCACCCTGGCGCTGCTGATCTTCGACATCGCTCTCATGGGCCACCACCCACGGCTCTTCTACGTGATGATCACCCTGGTGGCCCTGATGGCCACCGGCCAGTTCGCCGTGATGGTGGCTGAGCGCGGACGGCGCCTGGTGGGGCGAGCGATGCGCTTCTGGGAGGTCTCCACGACCCGTGCAGCCTCCGCCGAGACCCGCTCAGATCCAGCAGTCGTCGACCAGTAGCTGCCGGAAGCGCGCGCACGCGGCTTCGCCCATGGGATTGTCCGGCATGGCGGCCAGCACCTGGAGCAGGGAGGTCACCGAGGGCTGCTGGCAGGGGCCGCAGGCCAGCCAGCTCTCGCGCGGAGCGCCGGGCTTGCTGATGCGGACGAAGACGCAGCCGCAGGCGTAGTGCACACAGCCGGGATCCCGGGCGCGCACGGGAGCGCCACAACAAGGACAGACCGCCTCGGGCTTGCGCCGGGCGCCGGTGGGCAGCAGCCAGCCCAGGCCGTCGCCGCGGGGGACAGGACGATCCCGCGGCAGGTAGCGCCGCAGCAGGGCCGCCCCAGCCCACAGCCGACGCTCCGCGCACCAAACCCGGAGGCGTGCCAGAAGCTCCAGCGCCGGCACGGCACCGCAGGGGATGCGGCCTGCGGGACCCGACCAGGAGGCCCCGCAGGCGAAGCTGCGAGGGGTGTCCAGGTCCACCGGCGAAGCACCGCAGTAGGGGCACCGAGCCGTGGGCAGCCCCAACAGCGCGGGCAGCGGCAGCAGGAACCGGAACATGGGCTCGTGGCTCTCGTCGCAGGAGTCGCGGAGCGCGGGCATGGTCTCTCCGGGGAAGGCAGGTCCACAACAGAAAACAGCAAGGCCCGTGCCAAGGGGCGCCCAAAGAGGGCGTTCCCCGCGCCTACTGCATCTCGGCCGTGTACGGGCTTGTCACTGTCCCGCGATCGTGTCCCACGGCGTGTTCCATGGAACACGGCCGGACGCTGTCCCATCTACGCTTTCCCAAGGGTGATACGGTAGGGCCGGACCGCACTACCGAACGCATGGGAGAACGGGTGTCGGGCGTCTACCGCTTCCTCGCCGAGGGCCGCTACCAGCTCCAGTCCGTGCTGGGCGAGGGAGGCATGGCCGTGGTGTACCGGGCCTTCGACTCCCGGCTGCAGGTGGACCGCGCCATCAAGGTGCTCGCCCCCGCCGTGGCCCGCCAGGCCCATCTCCGGGCCCGCTTCGAGACCGAGGCCCGCACCATGGCGGCCTTGAGCCACCCCAACATCACCTCGGTCCACGACATCGGTCAGGACGGCGACCTGATCTACATGGTGATGGAGCTGCTCGAGGGCGGCAGCCTGTGGGACTGGGTGCAGTGCTACGGCCCCATGCCCGCACGCCTGGCGGTCCAGGCCGTGCTGCCGGTGCTCCCCGCCGTGGAGGTGGCCCACGCCGCGGGGGTGATCCACCGGGACATCAAGCCCCACAACATCATGCTCACCGCCGATGGTGAGCCCCGGCTCACCGACTTCGGTATCGCCCACGTCCAGAATCCCCTGGCCAGCCGCCACCTCACCCGCACCGGCTCGGTCATCGGCACCTGGGGCTACATGGCCCCCGAGCAGCGCCACAGCGCCAAGACGGTCGACGGCCGCTCGGACATCTACGCCCTGGGGGCCACCCTCTACGCCGTCAGCACGGGCGAGATGCCGGTGGATCTGTTCGCCTCCGACGAAGCCGACGAGGTCCTGGCGGAGCTGCCCGCTCCCATCGTGGAGCTGATCCGCGGAGCCACCCACTACCGCCCCGACGAGCGCTTCCAGGACCCCGGCTCCATGGCCCAGGCCATGGAGCAAGCCATCGATAGGCTCCCCGAGCTCCCGCCCGAGCTCCCTGCCCTGGGTCAGCTCCCGCCAGATCTCCTCCAGGGCGCGGCGCTGGACTCGGGCTTCTCGGCCCCCTGGTCCAGATCCGAGC
>CAZHIK010000228.1:5415-10584 GCA_964532635.1 uncultured Enterobacterales bacterium | reverse complement strand
GGGCTGCGAGTCCGGCTCCCAGGCCGTGCTGGATCACATCGGCAAGGGCATCCGCGTCCAGGACATCGAGGGCATGGCCCGCGCCACAGCGCGTCACCGCCTGCCCGCCATGGCCACCTTCATGGTGGGCCTGCCGGCCGAGGGTGCAGAGGACCGGCGCCGGACCTGGGACCTGATGGACCGCTTGTTGAGCATCGATCCCGAGCTGTCCATCTCCCAGCTGTGCATGTACACCCCCTACCCGGGGACCGAGCTGTACGACGAAGCCCTCGCCGCCGGCTTCGAGGCGCCCACGGCTCTCGAGGGCTGGTCTCGCTACAGCTTCCTGGAGTGCAACCTGCCCTGGCTGGACGGCCCCGTGCGCGAGCGCCTGGCCAACCTCACCGCCATCAGTCGCTTCGTGTTCTGGCACCGCCAGATGAAGGCCGACTACCTCACGCGACGGCACCTCCCCGCCTACTGGGCGCTGCGAGCGTCCGCCCTGATCCGGTGGCGCGTCCGCCGCTTCGACCGAGCACCCGAGTGGCGGCTGTTCAGGAAGGTGGTGGGGCTGTGAGGGCCCGCGTTGTCGTCGCGATGTCCTGGGTCCTGTGGGGCTGCGGGCCCTCGATGCACTACATCACCACCACCGACGACCGGACGCTGGTCAGCTCCCCTGGACCTCCCCGCGCTCTGGCGCCGCGGCCCGGGGACAGGGAGTGGAACGCCACTGGAGCAGTCGAAGGCCACGCGGCCCTGGCCTGGCTCGGGCTGCCCATGCGCGATCGGGGCCTGGGGCACTTCGTACCGGTGGCCCAGCCTTCGGTGCACGGGGCTATCTGCCCCGGAGGTCGCGTGGAGCTGGGTGTGGGTGCGGACCACGTGCGCCTGTGGATGGCCGAGCCCGCCGGCGCCGAGCTGTTGCCAGAGGAGATGCAGTACCGCGGGGCGACGCGCGTGGGCCCCACCCTGCGCATCTTCGTGCCCTTCCCGGGGCGCTCCGACATCGTGCTCAATGTCGAGAACAACGTGATGGTCATGCCCCTGTACCGGCGGGTGAAGACGGTCGCCGTGGGGGAACGGGACGGGGACGGCTGGTTCGATCCCTACGAGAGCTACGTGATGTGGAAGTCCCGCAGCGCCACCCACGAACGGGTGGTCGGCTTGCAGCAGCTGCTGGCGGCGTCCTGGACCCTGCCGCTGCTGGGGGAGTGGCAGCTGCAGGCGGGGAGTGCTGTCCAGACCCAGCCGGTCTTCGAGGCCCGGGTGCGCCTGACCGACCACTGCACCTGGCTGAGCAGCTGCGCCCCGCCCGAGGCCGGCAAGCCCACCTGCCACGCCGTGCTGGGCACGCCCTTCGTGTCCGTGACCGCCCCCGCGGGCGATCTGGACCTTCGCACAACGCTGTACGGGAGCTTCAACCTGGCCCCGGACGCCTGCGGCTACCCGGAGACGGTGGGGCTGCGGCTGGGGTTGGGTCGGTAGACGGTCCGGGTCACTCGAAGCGCGCCACCACGGTCCGGGCGCCGTCGAGCTCGAAGGCCGCGGTGGGCTCCGTGCCCAGGGCGTCGTCGTCCCAACCGGCGAAGCTGTAGCCCTCGGCCGGCATGGCCGTGACGGTGATGGGGATGCCGGTCCAGAAGGTGCCGGTGTGGGGCGCGTCCACCTCGATGAGGGTGAGCTGGAAGCTGCCGGCACCGGCGGGCTCGGCCTCGAGGGTCAGCTCTGCGGTGCCCTCGAGGCCCAGGTGGCGCTGGACCTGGCCCATCATCTGCGCCGGGCGCAGCTGCGCGAACTCTCGGGCGATGTCCACGTCGTCGTACCAGGTGCTGACCGGCTGACCGCACCACAGGGCGTACTGCTCGGGCATCACCGGCTCGATGCGGGCGTGCATGGTGTCCAGGCGGGCAAGGGCCGTCTCGGCCGAGTAGCTGGTGTTCAGCAGCTCGATGGCCTGGTTGGCCAACAGCACCTGAAACGTCTCGCTCTCCAGCGCGTCGGCGATGGGCATGCCCCGGCCCGAGTAGCCCACGCTCACCCCGATGTGGTCGTAGCTGTAGCTGGTCCAGCCGTGGCCGAAGTCGAACACCATCCAGCGCCAGCGCCCGTCCTCACTGCGCTCCCGCCACAGCTTCAGGTTGTTGTTCCACCAGTCGGTGTTGCCCCAGTAGCCGGCGGCCAGGATGGAGCTGGCCAGGTTGGGCAGGTCGGCTCGGGCCTCGAGGTCGGCGTACTGGGCGGGATCCGAGAAGTCTCCCGCGGAGATGAAGGCCTGGAACGCCTCGAACTCCTCCCAGTCACCCTGCAGCACCCGCCACCAGTCGTCGGTGCCATCCGCGGTGCACTCCACCCGGTCCAGGTTGTCGGGATCGGCGCCGTGGTGGGCGGCGATGAAGTGCTCGTCGAGCTTCTCCCGGAAGGCGTACAGGCCCCAGAATTCACCGTTGAGGTACACCACGCAGGGCTCCCAGGCCTGGGCGTCGATGGTGGGGAAGCGCACGCCATCGCCGTCCCGCAGCAGCTGGGGCACGAAGCTGTTCTCGGTGTGGGCCGGGCACCAGTCCCCAGCACCTTCGAGCACCATCACCGCCCACTCCTCCTGCTCCTCCTCGGGGAAGAACCGGTGGGAGAAGCTGTCGGGCCCGTATGCGGTGCGGGCCAACAGACGGAAGCTCTTCTGCTCGAAGGCCCGGGTGTAGCCGCCGTGGATCTTCACGCCGGCGTCCTGGTCGATGACCAGGGTTCCGTCTGGATCCCAGATCTCGACGTGCAGGTCCCGCTCCCAGTCCTCCCAGAAGTTGGCGCCGAAGTAGGGGTAGTCGGTGGTGTAGTCGGGGGGACCGTAGGTGTAGATGCCCGTCTGCTCGTCGTACAGGTCGAAGGGGTCCACCACCAGGGAGACCACCTTCAGATCGTCGTCGAGGATGCTCGTGTCCTGGCTGTAGGTGGCGGTGGCTGTGCGGCTGGGCCAGAGCCCCTCCGACCAGGCGCGCACGCGGACGACCGACAGCTCACTGGAGGAACTGGCGGTGAACGGGCCCACGTAGGCCTGGCTGTCCTCGTCGGGCACCGAAGCGTCGAAGCTGATCCGCAGCACGGCGTCGGGGTCATCGGTGGTCGCGGTGACCTCCACCTCGGCGCCGTGGAAGCCCGATGGAGGCTCGAGGCTCGGTGTGGGCGCGAAGCCGAAGCGCCACTCGCTGGTGTTGGGCTCCTCGGGTGTGGGCTCGATGAAGTAGCCGAGCTCCTCCGGAATGGCGGCTGGCCGGCCGTAGCTGACGTCGCGGTACAGGCGGCCGGGATCGATCCGGTCGGCTGTGCAGCCGTCGGGGCCAGAGAGGATCACGGGCTCGCCGGTGGCGTCCAGGCCGAAGTTGGTGTGCAGCGGGTCGAAGTAGCGGTCCTTGCCCGAAGCGAACACCAGCAGCAGCTCCCCTGGCTCGAGGGTCCCGGCCGGAAGCCTCCACCTCAGGGTGTCGCCCTCATCGTCGCTCAGGCCCCAGCCGTCGAGGTCCACGGGCTCGGAGTCGAGGTTGATCAGCTCGATCCAGTCGGAGCTGTCGCCGTCATCGTCGGTCAGGCCCCGCACATTCGCCGTGACCACCTCGTTGACCACCACAGCGGGGTGCTCCACGTCGTCGCAGGGGCTGCCGACGGTCTCGGGACCGCTGGTGTCCGTTGCCGACCGCGCGCTGTCGTCCAGGGGGGCCACCGCGGGACGGCCGCAGGCTGCCAGGGCTGCGGCGAGGGCGGCGATGCTGGCCCAGTGGCGCGGCATGGCGCCATGGTAGCACCGGATCGTTTCAGGCTTGTCCCAGGTCAGGGTCGGTGGGCGTGGGCCTGAGATACACTCGTGGTTTCTCTCTCGCCTGGAGCCCCCCGATGCGCGTGCCCGACTGGTTGGTCGACTTCGACGAGAACTTCGCCTCCTCCATCGCCTCCCGGCTGGCCCCGGTAGCGGGCCGCCGCGTGGCCGTCTTCGACGCCGACGGCACGCTCTGGTACGACGACATCGGCGAGGCCTTCGCCCGCTGGCTGGCGGCGGGCGGGCTGCTGAAGCAAGCACCAGGCGCCGAGGCCGTGTGGGTCGAGTACGAGCGCCGCCTGGCCGAGAGCCGCGATGACGCCTACACCTGGATCGTCCAGATCATGGCGGGCCTCGACGAGGCCGACATCGACCGCTGGGCCCGGCAGCTGGCCGCCGCCTGGCCCTGCTATCGCAAGCGCATGAAGCGCCTGATCGCGGGGCTGCAGTCCGAGGGCTTCGAGACCTGGATCGTGTCGGCCTCGAACTACTGGATCGTGCGCGCCACAGCACCCTACATGGGCATCCCGGAGGATCATGTGCTGGGTATTCAGCTCAGGATCAGAGACGGCGCGCTCACAACCCGGCCGGTCTACCCACGTCCCACGGGCCAGGGCAAGGTCGACGCCATCCAGAAGCACATCGGCGTCCGTCCGGTCTTCGCCTTCGGTGACTCCATGGGCGACTTCCCCATGCTGGCCTACGCCGAGCAGCCCCTGGTGGTCGGTCGGCGGGACCTGGCGGACAACGACCTGGTGCGCCATGCGCCGGGGCGTAGGTGGCCGGTGAATCGGTTCTAGGGGTTCTTCGGGGGGGTAGACCTTGGCCTCGAACGCTTTGCGGCACTTCAAACGGGGCAAGGTCAGGATATGGATGCGCGCCTCGAAACCACCATCCTCCCCGCCCCAAGATCGGGGGGTCATCGGACCGTCATGAAGCTCCTCAACACCGCCTTCGCCACCGTCGCCATCCTGCTGGCGGCAAACGCATACGTTCCACGTGCCGTGGCCTGTACCAGCCTGCTGGTCACTCCGGGCGCGTCCACCGATGGCTCCGCCATGGTGACCTACACCGCCGACTCCGTCACCCTCTACGGCACCTTGGACCATGAGCCCGCTGCGGCGTTCGAGGAAGGCGCCATGGTGGACGTCCACGAGTGGGACACCGGCACCTGGTTGGCGCAGATCCCCCAGGCGGAGCGCACCTACGCCCGCATGGGCAACATGAACGAGCATCAGGTGGTCATCACCGAGACCACCTTCGGCGGTCGCGATGAGCTGTACGTGGAGTGCAAGGAGGGGAGCGGCAGGCTGGACTACGGCAGCCTCATGTTCCTGGCCATGCAGCGCGCCAGCACGGCCCGCGAAGCCATCCAGGTCATGGAT
>CAZHIK010000228.1:0-5405 GCA_964532635.1 uncultured Enterobacterales bacterium | reverse complement strand
TGGCGGCCGAGCACGGCTACTGCGGCTACGGCGAGAACTTCTCCGTCGCGGACCCCGACGAGGTCTGGATCATGAGCCTGGTGGGCAAGGGCGCGGACGTGGGCGAGGGCAAGCGCAAGAAGAAGACCGCGGGCGCCGTCTGGGTCGCCCGGCGCCTGCCCGACGGCACCGTGGCGGCGCACTCCAACCAGGCCGTCGTGCGCGAATTCCCCCTGGACGACCCGGAGAACAACCTCTACTCCGAGGACGTGATCACGTTCGCCGAGGACAACGAGTGGTACGACCCGAGCAGCGGAGCGTTCTCCTTCCAGGCCGCCTATTCACCCTTGAACCACAAGAAGCTGCGCTTCTCCGAGTCCCGCACCTGGCGGCTGCTGAGCAGGGTGGCCCCCTGGGCCGGCCTCAGCACCGACTTCATCGACGGCGTGGAGGGTGCCGAGCCCCCGCCTCTGTGGGTCGAGCCCGACCGCAAGCTGTCCCTGGAGATGGTGATGGACCTGATGAGGGACCACTACGAAGGCGTGGAGGGCATGGACATGAACGTGGGCCTCGGCGCAGGCCCATTCGGCCGGCCCTACCGCTGGCGTCCCCTGACCTGGGAGTACGACGGCGAGACCTACCTCAATCCGCGCGCCATCTCGACTCAGCAGACCGGCTACTCCGTGGTGGCCCAGGCCCGCACCGGCATGCCCGGCATGGTTGGCGGCGTGCTGTGGTTCGGCGTGGACGACACGTACAGCGCCGTCTACGTGCCCTTCGACTGCGGCAACAGCGCCGTCGCGAAGCCCTTCACCAGGGACGGCGGCAACTTCCAGGAGTTCTCCTGGGACTCCGCTTTCTGGGTCTTCAACGCCGTGGCGGCCCAGGCCTACGCTCGCTACCAGGACGTGATCGTGGACATCCAGCAGGTTCAGCAGGAGCTGGAGGGCTCCTTCCTGGCGGGCCAGGCGGCGCTGGAGGCCCAGGCCCTCACGCTCTACGAGCAGGATCCAGAAGCGGCCCGCGCTCTGCTGACCGAGTACTCCAACAAGCAGGCCCTGCGCACCGTCGACAGGTGGCGCCAGCTCTGGGACGAGCTGTTCGTCAAGTACCTCGACTTCCACGTGCGGGACGAGACGGGTGAGCCCCTGCAGCTGGGGTATCCGGACGGCTGGCGCGAGCGGCTGGTAGAGGACGACGAGACCACCACCCGCTGGCGAGCGTTGCCTGGCGAAGAAGCGCCTGCCGATCACTGAGCCGATCGCCGGGGCTCTGCAGGCGTTCGACGGCATCCTCGACAGCTTCCCGGACGCGCCTCGGGTGCTCTGCTTGTTGACCAGTGGCGAGGGCTGGGTTGAGACCGAGCTCTTGGGTGGACGAAGGTCGACGCGGTGGCCGCCTCAGGGGCGCCGGCGTGTGACCAGCCCCGCCGCAGCGGTCAGCAGCAGGGCCGCCAGGCTGGGCAGCGACGTTCCACCGGGGTGGTGTGCGCAGCTGGCCACCGGGTGCAGCTCCGACTCGTCCCCGGTGTCTTCGGCGCCCAGCTCGCAGCTTGGTTGGGGCAGGACGACATCAGCGGAGGACTCGATCCAGTCGATCACGGCGTCGGGGCGGACGTAGATCCCACCCTCGGAGCAGTCCATGTTGCCCACCTCGACACCGCGGGAGGTGATGCCCACCAGGTAGGCCTGCTCCGGAGCGTCGTCCTGGGCGACCAGGTTGTAGTCCATGCGTCGCTTGCTGCGCGAGCCCTTGTCCGCGGGGATCAGGTACAGGGGTCCTCCCGAGTCGCCGTAGCAGGAATCCACGCCATCCCCGCCCGCCAGCAACTCGCCTCCGGGGCTCACCGGGCGCATGCAGCCCATCGCGAGGTCCGTGCAGTCGGGGTCGCGCACCGTGGAGCTGGCTTGCTGCAGGCGGCTGCCGTAGCGCGTGCCTGCCGGGTTGGTGGCGCCGTATCCAACGATGGAGACCTCTGCTCCTTCGTAGAGGAAACGATCCAGGGCACAGCCCCTGGCGATGATGCGGGGCTCGACCGTGCTGTCCTCTTCGAGGATCAGCAGCGCCACGTCGTAGTGGGTCTGCCACCTGTCCGCGACGATGGTCTCGGCGACAGCGATGCGCTCGCCGCCCGCTTCGTAGTCCACCGTGTCCAGCAGCACGTGGGTGATGCCGCCCGCGCAGTGGGCCGCTGTGAGGACCACATCCGGCGCGATGAGCGTGCCCGTGCAGCCTTGCTCGTTTCCGAACATCACAGCCGCGGCGTCGGGCCAGGAGCCCGCCGGAGCGTCCTCACCGCCCACGACACGGTAGCCGTCGGCGAAGCCGATGTTGGCGAGCAGGATGGCGGTGACGAGCGCCAGTGACATGGGGACCTCCACGGTGCGGATTTTCGACCTGACAGCCTTGGAACGTCCTCGAGCTCGGGTTGGAGGCGCGGGAATTGTCGTTCGTTGTCCACGCCTCCCGCCGGCATCCGGGCCCGGCCGAATAGAAAACACGCCCCACGGCAGGCTCCCCCACGTTCCCATTCCGAACGCCCCCGCTCCTACCACCACCCCGGAGCCTCGATGTCCCCCACCCCGGTCCATGGCCACCTCGTCCTCTCGCTCCCCCTCCTCACCCTCGCCCTGTACGCCTGCGAGGCACCCTACGACGGAGAGGAACGTGAGCCACTTTGGGAGGTCGAGACCGCGTCGGACACGGGCTGGAGCTCCCCGGCGATCGGCCTGGATGGAACGGTCTACATCGGCGATGTCGCCGGATTCCTGTACGCGGTCACCGACCTGGGCGGCGGCGAGGTCGAGCACAAGTGGGGACCCCTCGAGCTGGGCGAGGACCTCTCCGGCGCCAGCCCGGTGCTCAACGCCGACGGCTCCGTGCTCTACGTGGGGGAGGCCGCCAGCCCCGGTCGCGTCTTCGCGCTGGAGACTGCGACCGGTGAGGTCCTGTGGACCTACGCGCTCCCCGCAGCGGATCACCTGTCGCCGTTCGAGCCCGGCCAACAGGTGGGCGGCGGCATCAACAGCTCCACGGTGCTCAGTCACGACGAACGAACGATGTACTTCGGCACGGGGAACTGGATCGAATGCAATCCCTGCAGCGGCGACATCGTCGACGACCGCTTCTTCGCCGTGGACATCTCGGGCCCGGTGCCCACCACCAAGTGGGTGTTGAAGGGCAGCGAGGTGGACGAGGCCCAGAGCGAGGAGCGCCTCAGCTTCTGGGCCAACGCCGCCGTGGCCGCGGACGGGACGCTCTATGTCGGCAACTTCAATGGGTTCATGTACCACCTGGAGGATCGAGGGGACGACTTCGAGATCCTGCATCGCTTCGACTTCGCCGAGCACGCCACCGACAAGGCGGAGCACGAGGGCGTTCCCCCCGAGATCTGGTCCTCGGCGGCCATCGGAGATGACGGCGTGGTCTACGTGGCTTCCAACGATGGCCAGCTGTGGGCCTTCGAGCCCGATCTGACCGTGAAGTGGAACGTGCAGTACGAGTACGGCGGCGACTTCTACGAAGCCTTCGCCTCCCCCGTGCTCACCCCCGGCGACCTGGTGATCATGAGCAACGAGCGTGGCTACGTCCTGGGCCACGACGCCCAGACCGGGGATGTGGCGTGGCGGTACCCCGACGAGGACAGGCCCGACGAACACTGGTGGCGCTCCGCCACGGTGGCCGACGACGGCCTGATCGTGCTCGGATCCGAAAAGGCATCCCGCTACTACGTCCTGGACGGGGCCACCGGCGAGCTGGCCTGGGCCACCGCCGAGATCGGCGAGGAGACCGGGTGCTTCCCTGCCATCGCCGACGATGGCACGATCTACGTCACCGGCGGATACGACGGTGGGCTGTTCGCCTTCGAGGGAGATGCGCCGTTGGCGAACACAGCCTGGCCCAAGGGGATGAGGAACGCACGCAACTCCGGTCACTGAGATCGGCACCCCTGCGCGACGCCGCGCCGTTGTCTCGGTCCGGTTCGCGCGCATGGGTGACAGGCTCGCCCCCTGCGCCCCAATGGCTTGTATGCTGTCCCGGTGACCAGCGATCCCTACGTCATCGAAGCCAGCCTGCGCAAGCGGCCCACCTGGACGAGGGTGCTGGCCATCGTGCTCCTGGTGGCGGCCATCGGTCCGCTCGTCTGGGTCGGGTTCGTGGCCTCCGAGCGCAACGCCCAGATCGCGGCCAACTGGAAGGAGGTCCAGGCCCAGCGCGCTCAGGTCGTGGAGGATGCCAGGCAGGCGCGCTTTGCGGCCCTGCAGCAGTGGCGCTCCGCGTTGGTCGACACCTGGTGTCTCGAGGTGGCCCCCCCGGAGTTTGTGCAGCTGTGTTCGATGAACGCGTCGCTGTTCACCAGCAGGCTGGAGCCGCCGCCCTATTCTGACGACCTGCTCGCGGCGGCCGCGGACTGCGACGGCCAGGACGATCCCGCTGTGGAGTGTCCGAACCCCAAAGGCCCTTCCATGCTCCCGGTGGAAGCCGGCCTGCTCCTCACGGCGCGGGAGCACCTGGAGCTGGCCGAAGGTGCGAGCTCGCGCCTGCACCAGGCGAACCTCGCCCACACCCGTGCCGAGCAGGCGGTCGCGGCTGCCAGCCTCGACCAGCGCCATCCGATCAGCGATCCTCCCGGCCGCGATCCCCCCTGGCACATCGCGCTGCCCGCGTTCTTGCTCCTGGGCATGGCAGCCATCGTGGCCTGGCTCCGCCGCTCCGCGCTGCATGTCACCATCGCCCCCCACGG
This sequence comes from uncultured Enterobacterales bacterium, assembly GCA_964532635.1. GTDB lineage: Bacteria > Myxococcota_A > UBA796 > UBA796 > JAFGLY01 > CALDOK01. The sequence continues at coordinate 682 of CAZHIK010000228.1, read as the reverse complement.
CCTGCGCCTGGGTGAGCTTCGGCTCGCCCGGGGTGTGCTGCGCGACTGCGAGCTGCACGGGGACCGGTTCGTCATCCGGACCGAAGCGGGTGAGCACCGCTGGGGTCCCTTCGACGAGCCGCCCCTCGCCGTCGCCCAGGTGGTGAAGCAGATTCGGTCCATCCTGCCCACGGCCGCCGGGAGGGCCGAGGAACGCCGCGCCCGTCGCGAGATCGAGCGACACCAGCAGCAGCTGGAGGCCCGGCGAAAGAAGGGCTGAGAGACCAGAGGGTCCGGTGCTTGTATGGTGGCTTTGTTGCCATGGATCCTTTCTCCCTCGAAAGCAGCCTCCAGCTTCGCCCCCGTTGGTCCCGGGTGCTGGCGGTCATCCTGCTGCTCTCCACGCCTCTTCCGCTGCTGTGGCTGGGCGAGAAGGTGGCCGACCGCAAGCTGGAGATCAGCAAGCACGAGCTGGCCGTGCGCCTGGAGCGTGGCCTGGCGGTGGAGGCCGCGGTGAAGGCCCGGGACGAGGCCAAGGAGAGGGCCCTCGATCTGGGTGTCGGCTTGGGGGCGAGCCTGGCTGAGCTCGAGGAGGCGCGTCCCGGACGCTTCGAGCCCTACCTCCTCAACATCATGGCGCGCCACCTGGATCCGCTGCCCCATCCGAAGGATCAGCTGGAGCTGGCCCTGGCCTGCGATAAGT
>CAZHIK010000227.1:0-10605 GCA_964532635.1 uncultured Enterobacterales bacterium | reverse complement strand
ATCGATGGGACAGCCGCCGACGGCCTCGAGGGTGAGGTGGCCATGCTGGGCACCGACTACTTCGAGGTTTCGGAGGACGCGACGGTGAGCGTCGAGTCCACGGTGGACGGCGAGGAGCTGGTCATCTCCGGTCCCGACGGCTGGGGCACCGAGCTGCAGCTGGCGGCCGGGGAGGTGCTGGGGGTGATCGGCCTGTCCGAGCCCAGCGCCCACTACCGCATCAGCGTGGGCCCACCCCAGGAGCCGCAGGACACGGGCCTGGGCGACAGCGACGCCCCCAGCGACACCGCCGGCCCCGACGAGGGCAACGGCGGCTGCGGCTGCGCGGGCGGGGGTGGAGTCGCGGCGCTCTGGCTCGGGCTGCTGGGGTTGGGGTGGGTGAGGAGACGGGGCTAGCGGAGTCGGATCTGTGGGAGAATGGTCCTCTGGAGGGACAGGCTCGATGCTCCACACCGCTCCCACCTTCGCGCTGTTGTCCCTCGCTGCCCTGGTCGCGGCTTCCTGCGGCCCCGATCCGTCGCGCCAGGATGACTCGACCCCGCACGATGACTGCGGTCCCGACGAGCTGCTCGATGGGGACAGCTGCGTTCCCGAGGCCTGCGGAGCCGGCCGCTGGGGCGACCTCGACGTGGACGACGACTCCGTGTTCGTCGACGCCGACGCGGAGGAAGGCGGGGACGGCAGTGAAGCAGCTCCGTTCCGCAGCATCCAGGCGGGGCTGGACCTGGCGGGAGGCGGAGGCGGAGGGCTGGTCGCTGTGGCGACGGGGACCTACCTCGAGTCCTTGCAGATGGGACAGGATCACCCGGGCGTCCACCTGGCCGGGCGGTGCAAGGAGTTGGTGATCCTGGACGCCAGCGCAGGGGACGAGAGCACGCCGGGGATCGACATCGGGGTGATGTACGGAGAGGCCGAGGTGTCCGGGGTGACCGTGTTGGACTCCCGCTACACGGGGATCATGGTGGGCTCCGGCAACGTGGAGCTCGCGGAGCTGCGGGTCGAGGGCAGCGCGTGGGTGGGAATCCTGGCTCGCCGCGCAAACCAGATGGCACCCACCCAGCTCACGGTGGACGGCTGTGAGATCGTGGGCAACACCACGGTGGGGTTGATGCTGGGAGACTCGGGCACCGAGGTGCTGCTACACGACAGCACCATCCAGGATGGTCAGTCCGATGACAGTGGGAGCTTCGGCCACGGGATCGAGGTCTGCACCGGGGCGACGCTGCAGGTGGAGAACTCGGAGTTGTCCGGCAATGCATTCCTGGGGATGCTCGCTTCGGACTCCGGCACGACGGCCACGCTTCGAAACACCGCGATCAGAGACACCGAGCCGGCCCTCTACGGAGGCGCGGGTGAGGGGATCGCCGCCAGTGAGGGCGTCCTCGTCGATGCGGAAGGGTGCGTGTTGGATGGCAACACCTCCGTCGGTATCACGGCCATGGATCCCGGCACCTCGGTGGTGCTGTCGGAGACCACGGTTCGGAACACCACGCCAAATGTCGATGGAGAGTACGGACACGGCGTCGAGGTGACCGATGGCGCGTTTTTCTCCGCCAGCAGCTGCCTGTTCGACGGCAACGCGATGTTGGGCCTCGGAGCGATCGACACCGGAACCTCGGTCGAGCTGCAGCACACCGAGGTTCGGGGCACGCTGCGGGATGACGACGGTACGGGGGGCCTGGGGATCGCGCTTGGCTACGGCGCGGAACTCGAGGCCGCGCACTGCATCATCAACGACAACATGGGCGTCGGCATAAGCGTGATCGAAGGCGGAGTTCTCGGCGTCGACAGCAGCGAGCTGGAAAACAACACCTCGGTTGGAGTCATGGTGGGAGGTGCGGACAGCAGAGCATGTCTCCGCGACACGATCATCAGCGACACCCAGTCGAACAGCAACGGCGACGGAGGGTACGGCATCGACGTCTACGAGGGCGCACAGCTCGACGCCGACGACTGCGAGATCCTGGACAACACCTGCTCGGGCGTCGTGGCCTTCGACCTGGGAACCGGGGTTTCCCTGCGAGACTCGACCGTATCGGGCACCGTCACGGGTTCGGGCCTCCAGGGCGTGATCGCGACCGGGCTCACCGCCCAACTGGGGGCCACGCTCCACGGCACCGGCCTCTTGGTCCAGGGGAACGAAGGCCCCGGCCTGTACGCCTTCTACCCAGACTCCCGGCTCGAGTGTGACGGCTGCTCTCTGTACGACAACAGCTTCGCTGGGGCCGTCGCCTCCCATGCTGCCGCGCTCGAGATCCGCTCCTCGACCATCTCGGGTACCCACCAGAGCGTCAACCTGGGCGGGGGTGTCGGGATCCTCGCAGCCCCGAGGGCGGACTGGGAACCCCCTACCCTGGTTGTCTCCGACAGCATCATCTCGGACAACTCCACTGCGGGGGTCCACCTCGGAGGCACTGGCACCTACAGCCTCATCGGCAACGAGATCTCCGGCAACACCAGCGTTGACCACGGCGCCACGACCCGCTGTGGCGACGGGATCTACGCCGCTGATGTGCTGTCCTGGGACGGAACGGGCGGTCTGCTGCTGGAGGGAAACACCATCCAGGCCAACCAGGGAGCCGGGGTCCTCCTCGACAACAGCCACGCCACGCTCGACGGCAACCTCTGGCATGGGAACGAGCCCGATCTGCTGGTGCAGGGTGAGGCCTGCTTGGCTCCAACGGAGGACTACGCGGAGGCTCCAACGGCGGAGATCTGCCCATCCTGGGATCGCCCGATCTGCGAGATCGAGTTCCTGCTCACCATGAACGTCGCCGAGGTCGATCCCGCCGTGGTCGAGCCACCGACAGCACACCTCATCGTGAGCGCCCCCGTCCTTGAGAGCCCGAACCCCACCCCGGCCGCGTCGCGCGCGAAGCAGGGAGCCTTTCCCGCTCGAGGGCAGTAGCCCGCCCAGGCCCCGGCGGCCGACCGTGAGCCCAAGCACCGGGATGCGGGGCCTGGAGACGATCTGACCGCTACGAGCCCAGCCGCTCCAGCGCTGCGCGGGACTCGGCGCGCACCCGGGGAAGATCGTCGTCGATGGTGAGGGGGGCCTGGACCGCCAGGCCCTCGACCTCGGGGCAGGGCAACCATGGGCTGGGGTCCACGTCCTCCACCCCCATGTCGAGGGCGAACAGCATGGTGCAGCCAGGCTGATGCCACTGGGGACAGATGTCGGTCTCGGGGACCTCGAGCCAGGCGTCCTGGGGCTCCGCGCAGATCTCGCCCTGGACCCGCAGGTCTGTACCGTTGCTGCCCCAGGTGTTGCCCGAGATCGCGGCGCTCCCCTCGTCCAGGAACAGCCCGGCGCCCACATTTCCCTGCAGCTGATTGTCCAGCAGAAACAGCCCCGAGCTGCCATCCCACGACGTGGTCCCGCTGGCGTAGACCCCATCACCGCAGCGGGTGGTTCCGCCGTGGGGCACGCCCGTGGTTCCAACGATGAGGTTGTCCGACACCTGGTACAGGCCCTCACCGTGGATCCAAACGCCCGCCGAAGCGTGTTCCTCGATGGTGGTGCCGCTGAGCAACAGTGTCGGTCCGGCGGTGCCCCACTGCTCTGCCGAGTAGACCCCCACACCTCCTCCGAGGTTGACGCTCTCGCGGGTGCCCCTGATGAGAGAGTCCCGAAGCTCGAGGGTGCTTCCCACGATCTGCGCTGCCCCAGCGAAGGCGTTGTTCCGCAGGGTGCAGTCCGTGCAGCTGATGCTGGCGGTGGTGCCGATGGCGAACAGACCCGGGCCCTCGTTGTCCACGACCGAGAGCCTCGACGCGCTGACGCTCCCGCCCCACTGGGCCGTGACCCCGATGCCGCACATGCTGTACAAGCCCGTGCCGGGGCCAACGCCGGAGATGGAGCAATCCACCAGCGAGACCTCGCTGCCCTCCTCGTGGGCCACCACGCCCGCCAGCCCGTCCTCGAAGCGACAGCCCCGGGCGTACAAGCTGCCCCCGTACTGAACGCGAGCACCGAAGACCTGCTTGTCCGGATCGGGGAGAGTCTCCCGCACCGCGCAGTCCTCGAGCGCAGCGTGGCTTCCGTCGATCTGTACCAAGACACCGCTCCCGCTGTTGCGCACCCACTCGCTGCCGGACGCTGTGAGCCTGGCACCATCGGTGACGAACGCGCCCATGCCGTTCTCCCCGCTCGGAGAAGGCACGGTGTCCCGGACCACGACGTCTCGGAGGATGACGTGGCTGCTGGGGTCGTCGGCGTAGACGCCCGCGCTGCGGTTGCTCACCAGGTCGCAGTCCTCCGCGTACAACAGGCCGCCTTCATCCGCCATCAAGCCCATGCCGGAGGCATCCGTCGCGTACCTGCCCGTGTCCTGGACCTGGCAGCGGTGCAACCGCAACACGCTGCCCACGTCGAAACTGATAGCCCCCATGCGTGCGCTGCCGGAGATTGCGCTGTCCTCCACGACCACCTCACCGCCGTAGCTGGCCAGCAACCCCCATCCGTAGGAACCCTCCGGGTTTGCCGAGGTGTCCAGGACCTCGCAGCTTCGCAGCTCCAGCAGCGTGCCGCTGTTCTGGGCTCGAGCACCGACAGCGCCGCCGTTCGTGATGGAGCACCCCTCGGCCGTCAGCCAGGCGCCGTACGCCAGGTACAGCCCCACGCCATCGCTCCCGTCGGGATCGGTTGGGGTGTCCAGGACCACGCTGTCGTTCAGCTCGACGCGGGTGCCCGGATCGTCCGCACGCAGCGCCTTGCCGGTGTTCTCCACCAAGCTGCAACGGTCGAGCACGAGCCCAGCGCCCTCGTAGGCCAACACGCCATAGGCGGAGGTACACTCGAGTCCGCAGCTCGACCCGCGAATCGTCGTGTCCTCGAAGATGACCTCGGTGCTGTCGTCCACGGCGAGCAGGCCCTGCCAGTTGTCGGACAGCACGCTGTTGGAGACACGGACCTCCGAAGCATCGCCGAGCAACAGCCCGACGCCCAGCGTGCTGTCTTCTGCAGGCACCGTGCCGGAGACGACACTGTTCCGGACCGTGAGCTGCGGCGCCATGTCTCCCGCGATGATCCCGACCGAGGTGTTCCCCGCGATCTCACATCCATCCACGGTGAGCGCGCCGCGGGCGATGGAGGCGCCGCGGCCCTGGCAGTCCCGGATGCGGGCATCGACAAGCTCGACCGTGCCCGCACGCTGCGCCAGCCCGTCGCCCGGAGCGCCGACGACGGTCAGGCCCTGGAGTCGGAGCTCGACATCGAGCCCCTCCACCTCGATACCCGGTGCCTCCTCCTGGCCCCCGCTGGCATCCAGGATCACCAGATCCCGGCAGCGGCCGGCCAGCAGCACGCCGCTGTGGCTGCCGTCCAGGGTGAGGTTCTCGAGGTAGCTGCCGGCGGCGACGGCCACCAGGGTGCCGCCGCGCTGGGCCGCCAGGTCCAAGCCCGCCTGGATGTTGCGCAGCGGGGCTCCCTCGCTGCCGTCGCCGCCTTCGTCGGCCCCGATGTCCACGTGGACGGCGGCCTCGTCCAGGGGCAGCCCCCCCCAGGTTCCGACCCCGCACTCGACGGGCACGCAGCTCCCGCCGTCGTCGTGGTGGCCCTCGGCGCAGGTCGGGGCCTCGGGCTCGAGCGGTTCCGGCGCGACGTCACAGCAGACGAGCCCGCCCACCAGGAGCAACCCGTGCGGCTGCAGGACATGGAACCCGTCTCGGGCAGCCAACGCGATCTCCAGGTCAGGGGACGCCACCCAGCATACTCCGGCTCGGTCCGAACAGGGCTCCCAGCGCCCGCGCGCCCACGATAGTTCCCCCCCATGCTCCCCATCCTGCTCCTCGTCTCCGCCAGCTTCGCCCAGTCCGACCTGTTCGGCTCTTCATTGCTCGGTTCGTTCGGCGACATCGAGTCGCAGCTCGAGGACCGCGACCGCGCCATGGAAGCCGCCGAGGCCGCCATGGCCCGGGACGACTTCGCCGAGGCGCTGAAGCAGTACGAAGAGGCCGCCGGTGTGGGCGCGCTGGGCCTGGGGGCCACCGAACAATGCGGCATGGCCCGCGCCGCCGAGGCCCTGGGGCTGATGGACGAGGCCCTCGAGCACTGGCAGAGCTGCGACGAGAACAGCCTGACCGGCAGCGCCCTGACGGGCGGCGCGCTCGTGGGGAGCGCCTTGGGCTACGAGCCCGATCCCCGGGACTACGCCGCCGAGCGGCGCTCCACGATGCCCGAGCTGATCCGGCTGCGGACGCTCGGACGCTCCGAGCTCGAGGCCGGCCAGCACGCCGAGGCCTACAATGCCCTGAACCGGGCAAACGAGCTGGACAACCACTGCCCGGGCCGTCGCTGCGCGCCCTGGACCCTGCGGGCCATCGCCCGGGCCTCGGCGGGGATCGAGGACTTCGAGCGGGCCCGAGGCTTCTACGAGCGCTACCTCGAAGCCCGCCCCGACGCCTGGGACCTCGAGACCGTGCAGGCCGAGATCGAAGCCCTGGATCAGGCCGAGGCCGCCTTCCAGCAGCGGCGGGTCGACACCGCCCTGCGGATCGACCGGACCTGGGCCGAGCCCCCCGGCTGGCTGATGGCCCCCAACGGCGCCCGCCCCCACGGCTTCGAGCGCCAGGACAGCGTCACGCAGTACGCCATCGGCCGCCACGGACCCAGCGGAGCCTGGTACGGGCTGGATCCCGAGGGCCTGGTGGGCCCCCTGGCCCTGCCCGGCGACGTGAGCTGGGTCGAGCTGTCGGAGAGCGGGGTGATCTACGCACAGACCGACGACGGCACCCTCCACCGCGCGGCCTCCCTGCGGCAAGCCACCCACGCCACGGCCTTCGACAGCGTGGGCGGCTTCCCGGACACCACCTGGGACAGCGCGGGGGACACCCTGGTAGGCCTGCGGGAAGGCGAGGTGGTGGTCTCGGTGGACGCGGCCCGCACGATCGTGCGGCGCCCCATCGAAGCCAGCCACGCCTTCGCGCGGGCCGACGGCACGGCGGTGGTGCGAGAGGTCGATGGCGCCCTGCATGTCAGCCGCGACGGCGGCACATCCTGGGAGCGCACCCAGGGCCTGGGCTCCCAGGGCTTGGACCGCTGGGGTTCCTTCATCGGCTTCGTGCACCGGGAGGAGATGGTCTACACCGGCAGCATCTACGGCGGCCCCGACTACGAGTGGGTCTGCGCCGAGGGCGTGCTGGCCGGCGACGGCCGCACCTGGATGCCCTGGGGCGACGGCCCCGGCAGCGAGGGCCGCAGCCCCGATCCCGTGGAGCTGTACAGCGGCCCCGCCACCGCGGACTGGGACCGGGACCTCTTCCCCAAGGCTCCCAGCGCCGTCGGCGAGACCGCGGCCGAGGCCATCGCCCGCTGCAAGGAAGACCCCGACGCCTACCACGGCGGCCGCGGTGGTGCGGGCGGGCTGGCCGGCGGCGGCGGACCGGCCTTCGATCTGCGCGGCCTACCCAGCGCCCGGGCGGACATCCAGCACGGCTTCCTGGGCGACGCCTCCTGCACCGGCGAGAACTGCAAGCCCAAGACCCGGGGCACCCTGGTGCGCACCGATCCCGGCGGTGTCACCGGGATTCCGCTGCCCCGCTCCTGCAACCCGCGGCAGGTGGAGGATCTGGGCGGGCTCGGGGGCGTGGAGTGCTGGGGCAGCGAGCTGCTGCTGCTGGATCCCGACGGCGCCATCGTGGAGACGCTGGAGCTGGGCGAAGGCCTGAAGGACTCCACCGTGGCCCCCGACGGAGCGCTGCTGTTGAACACCTGGAAGCACGCCTGGGTGCGCCGACCCGAACTCCTGGGCGACGTCGACGCCTGGCGCCGGGTGACCCACCCTGACGCCATCGCCTACCGCCCGGCCCCCGGCGGCGCGGTGCTGGTCCTCACCAGCAACCTGAAGCACTACCAGCACCGCCAGGACGACAGCGTCCTGTCCCTGTGGCTGGACGACGGCGAGCTGCGCCCGCTGGTGCAGGACGTGCCCCTGCCCGAGGACACCATCGTGGACCTGCGCATCCGCGAGGATGGCGTCGTCGAGATCATCACCGAAGAGTGGCGCGAGGAGCAGCGCTGCCTGGTGCTCTCCGACGGCAGCGGGCTGGACTGTCAGGCGGAGCGCTGAGGGCTGCCCGATTCCGACCGGACGGCGACAGTGGTACCCTGGACACGCTCCAGAGAAGGAGGGAAGACCCATGAAGAACCATGGTTGGACGCCAAACTTGGCCCCACTCCCTGCCTTCACCGCAGCCCGCAGCTGGCCTGGGGAGACGCGGTGATCTGGGGCCTCGACCTGCTGGGCCCCCTGATCGGCTGCGCGCTGCCCGCCGTCGTGGTCATGCTCGGCCTCGGCATCCACGGCCTCTTCCGGCGCAGACGTCGCCGGCTCACCCTGCGAGAGCGCTGCCTGGTCTGTGGAAGCCTCGAGGTGCAGAAGGAGGGCGACTCCAGCGCCTACCAATGTAGCGACTGCGGCTTCGACAGCCGCTGGACCGACGACGAGCGAAGAACCCGTGGTGTCCGGCTGATCACCGAGCTGCACTGGGCCCTGGAGGAGCTGCGCTCCGCACGGGAGTCCATCTCCCCCCTGCCCTTCGCGGACGACGACCAGTACGGAGAAGCCGGGCCGAAGATCATGGCGGCCATCACCATCCTCCAGCGCTTGATGAAGGACCTACCGCAGCTCGCCTCGTTGTCCATTGTGCGCGAGGACGATGAGGGCGCCGGCCGGACGCGGGAGCTGCTCGGCCCGAGCCAGCTCCGCATGCGAAGGCAGCTCGATGAAGCAACCGAGGCCATCCAGGCGCTCAAGAAGGAGATCGGCGAAGGCCTGGTCGCGAAGGGCTCGCGACAGGTCGAAGCGGCAGCCGAGCGAAGCGATGCCGAGGCCCGAGCCCGGCCCCCTCGACAGGCTCAGCGCCACTGAGGCCAGCCAGCAAGTCAGCTGCCAAAGGGACGGAAGATGTCGGACAGCACCACCCTCCAGATGGCCTTGATGCTGGTGGGCACCGTGACGCCCTCCATCGCCATGGCCTGGTGCCTCGCCGAGATCGACTTCTTTCCGGAGCCTCGGCGGGTGATCTGGACGTCGTTCCTGCTCGGCATCGTCGTCGTCCCCATCGTCCTCATCGCCTACGTGCCGCTCGACCTCGGCTACCACCCGGAAGACCTCGTGTCCGAGGACGGCCCCTCGATCACGAGTGCGACGGCCTGGCTGGGGCTGGCGGCCGGCGTGGCGGTCTTCGCGCTCATCGAAGAGCTCGCCAAGCTCGGGGTGTTCCGATGGTACCCGGCTCGATCGCCTCACTTCGACGAGCCCATGGACGGGATCGTCTACGGAGCCTGCGTGGGTCTGGGCTTCGGGGCGTGGGAGAACATTCACTACGTGCTGATGAACGAGGCACCGATGACCGCTCTGCAGAGGGCGTTCCTCTGCGCCCCGGGACACGGTCTGTGGGGCGCCTTCATCGGCTACTACGTCGGCAGAGCCTTGCTGGCGAAGCGCGGGGTGTGGAGGTGGAGCCTGCTGGCCGTGGGCGTGACGACGGTCCTGCACACCCTGTGGAACTACTCCCTCCATTCCCGGTGGATTCTGCAGTTCCACGACGTGGCTCCCACCTGGTGCGAGCTCATCCAGTACACGCACATCCTGATCGAGGTGGGGCTGTGGTACTGGCTGGCACGGACGCTGATCGCCGAGCGAGCCCACCAGCTGGAACGACACCGCGCAGGAGAACCCAGGGCGAAACCACCCGATACGTTCGTCCGCCGCAGGCCGTGGGCGGCCGCCGGGCTCGCGCTGTCCGGCGCCCTGATCGCCGGTGTGTGTGTCGTCCTGGTGGGGTGGATCGTGGTCGGTTCCACGCTCGTGGACACGCCGGAGTTCCCAGAGGGATTCCTGGCCCAGTTGCTGGTCGCGATCATCCCGGTGGCGCTGGCTGGCGTGCTGCTGCTGCACACCGCTGTCCGACGTCTGCGCGGTGGGCCCCTCTGAGCACGGCGAGCACAACGGCCCATCCCCGACCAGAATCTGTCCGCAACTGTCCGAAGGACAGGGGCTGTCCGCGTCCATGGGTAGGTTCGAATCCTCACCCGCGATCCGGGACGCGCATTGACTGCCACCAGCTCCGCCCAGCCCCGTCAGTTCTCCTCCGGCACCGCCTACAACGCCGATCGGGGCCTGCTCTACCTCTTCGACAAAAAGAGCGTGCTGGTGGTCCGGGCCTGGCCCGATCCCCGAGCGTGGCGCCTGGGGGTCACCGGCCCGTGGCGGGGCGCTCGTCCCATCGGGCTCGACCTGGCGGCTCCGGACCGCCGTGGCACCCCCAAGGCCGAGTGGGCCCAGCGGCGCCAGGCCGGCCAGGCCGCGGCCTTCGCCGCCATCCCCGACGCCCAGCGGCGCCTGGCCGTCGGCTTCCGCGAGCGCGCCTGGCGGCTGCACTGCCTGTTCTCCCGGGTGCCCGACTCCATGGATCTGGCCCGGCTCCACCCGGCCCTGGCCGCGGGCCTGGCCTTCCACGCCCAGCTGCGCCCTGCCGTGGCCAAGCCCTACCGCTCGGCCCGGTCCCTGATGCGCCGCTCGCCCCCCCGCATCGCCCGGGCCGTGGCCGCTTGGCTGGGCTTCCCCCCGGGGCGGGCCGTGGTGCGCGTGCTGCGCCGCC
>CAZHIK010000226.1:2064-10630 GCA_964532635.1 uncultured Enterobacterales bacterium | reverse complement strand
GATGGCGAAGGCGAAGAACGCCACGAAGGAGCCGGCGAAGATGTAGACGCCGAAGATGGTGCTGTACCAATCGGGGTGCAGCGTCATCAGCAGGTCGAAGCCGGCGAAGGTGATGGTGAGGCCGAAGAGCACCACGCTGGGCGCGGCCCACTTCTGCATCGCGTGGGTGTGCGCGACGTCGCCGGTGGTGTCCTGGGCGGTGGAGCGACGGTAGAAGAAGAAGGCCAGGCCGATCCACACCACCAGGTAGCCCACGAAGCGGGCCACGAAGAAGCCGGTGTTCAGGTAGCCCTGCTTGGCCTGTAGCAGCGTGTTGGCCGCCACGGCCTCGGGCTGCGCCCATTCGTACAGCGTGCCGGTCGCGGCCAACAGGGGCAGGAGCAGCAGGGCCGCGAGGGGAGCCACCATGGCGATGCTCTCGGCCACCCGGCGCACCACCACGGACCAGCCGGCCCGGGTGAGGTGCTGGATGATCACGAAGATCAGGGCGCCGAGCACCAGGGTGGTGACGTAGAAGCTGTTGATGAGCCAGCCGTGGAAGAACACGTTGGCGTCGGACTCCATCGCCAGGCCCTGGGCGATGCCGGCGCCGAGGCCGAGCACGCCCACGATCCCCGCGACCGCCATGACGCGGCCGGCCAGGGGGCCGAGGTGGAGCTGATCGTTGCTGATGTCAGGGGCTGTCACGGCTCACTCCGCTCGGATCTGGTCGCGGTTCTCGGGAGGGACGTCGTCGATGGTCGCGTCCTGGCTGCGCTGCAGGGCCTTGACGTAGGCCACGATGGCCCAGCGATCCTCGACGGAGATCTGGGGTCCGTAGGCGGGCATGGAGCGCGCGCCGTTGCTGACCACCTGGTAGAGGTAGCCGACGGGCTTCTCGCGCAGCGGGGCGTCGTGCAGGTTGCTGGGGATGGTCCAGGTGCCTTCCTGCAGCTCGGCCGCCCGCTTGTCGATCAAGCCGTCGCCGTAGCCGGACAGGCCGTGGCAGGGGGCGCAGTAGATGTCGAAGCGTTCCTGCCCACGGTCGAGGATGGCCTGGGTGACGGGCCACGGGAAGGTGTGGACGGGCAGGACCTCGAGGCTGGGTCCGCCGGCCTCTACCAGCTCATCTGCCTCGGCCTCGGCCTCGGCCTCGGGGGCTGGGGTGACCACCGTGCGGGTGCCGCGGTACAGCGCGTCGTCCAGCTGGCCGCCACCGAAGGGCACCGCGCCTTCCACGGGCGGACGCATGGCCCGGCCGTCGGCGAAGGCCACGTTTGGGGACTGACCTTCGTAGCGGTCCTGGTTGTCCATGTCGGGGATGAGGTGGATGCGGGTCTTGGTGGACTTGCTGCCTCGGGCGCGGGCGATGAAGGCCAGCGGCACGAGACTGAGCGCGAACAAGACGGCGAGGGAGGTGTACATCCAGCGAGGCATGGCTACTCCTCCAGCTCTTCGATGGAGATGGCGCCAGCGGCCTCGAGCAGGCCGCGCGTGTGGTCCGGATGGAAGGTCGGGTCACGCCGCTCGATGCTGATGAAGAAGCGGTCGTTGGTGGCCCGCACGAAGCGCGCGCTCTCGAACACCGGGTGGTACCAGTGGGGCAGCCTGTTGGCGATGAGCATCCCGAAGAACGCGGTGAGCGCGGCCAGCAGGATGGTGCCCTCGAAGGTGACCGGGATGTTGGCCGGCAGGCTGAAGAAGGGCTTGCCCGAGATGTTGAAGGCGTAGTCCACCGCGTTGGTCCACCACTGCAGCAGCAGGAAGCCGCTGCAGCCGGTGAGGCCGGCGATGAACACGAACCAGGGCAGCTTGGTGGGCTTCAAGCCCATGGCATCGTTGAGGCCGTGGACGGGGAAGGGAGTGTGGGTGTCCCACACGGTGTAGCCGGCGTCGCGTACGGCCTGGGATGCCTCGAGCAGGCTGGGGACGTCCTCGAACTCGGCCAGCAGGCCCCAGGAGGTCTCGGCGCTCATGAGGTCACCTCCTCGCTGTCGTCGTCATCGGGTGGCACGGCTTCCGGTTTCCCGACCAGGGGCACCTCCGAGGTCGGAACACCGACCTTCTCGCGCCAGGCGTTGCGCTCGTGGCGGCCCTGGGGGAAGTCGCCCCAGTAGTCACCCAGCGGCTTGTGGTCGTGGCCGTGGGCGTCGGCGGCGGGCATGACGGTCTTGACCTCGGCCATGGCGATCATGGGCAGGAAGCGCACGAACAGCAGGAACAGGGTGAAGAACAGGCCGAAGCTGCCCAGCAGGGTCAGGGCGTCCACCCAGGTGGGGCTGTAGTACTCCCAGGAAGAGGGCAGGAAGTCCCGCGACAGGGAGGTCACGATGATCACGTAGCGCTCGAACCACATGCCCAGGTTGATGAACGCCACGATGACGAAGGAGAACCAGGGATTGGTGCGGAGCTTCTTGGACCAGAAGAACTGCGGCGCGACCACGTTGCAGCCGATCATGATCCAGTAGGCCCAGGCGTAGGGGCCGAACGCGCGGTTGAGGAAGGTGAAGGTCTCGAACGCGTTGCCCGAGTACCACGCGATGAAGAACTCCATCGCGTAGGCGTAGCCCACCAACGAGCCCGTCAAGAGCATGATCTTGTTCATGTTCTCGATGTGCCGGATGGTGATGATGTTCTTCAGCCCGAACCACTCGCGGGAGGGGATGATGAGCAGGGACACCATCGCGAAGCCGCCGAAGACTGCGCCAGCGACGAAGTAGGGCGGGAAGATGGTGGTGTGCCAGCCGGGCAGCTGGGAGGTGGCGAAGTCGAAGGACACCACCGAGTGGACCGACAGCACCAGGGGCGTGGCCAGGCCGGCCAGCAGCAGGTAGGCGCGCTCGAAGCGCAGCCAGTGGCGGTTGGAGCCGCGCCAGCCCAGTGCCGCGATGCCGTAGGCGATCTGCCGGATCTTGCCACGAGCCCGGTCACGGAGGGTGGCCAGGTCCGGGATGAGGCCCATGTACCAGAACATCAGGGAGACGGTCAGGTAGGTGGCGATGGCGATGAGGTCCCACAGCAGGGGGCTGCGGAAGTTGGGCCACATGTCCATCTGGTTGGGCACCGGGAAGAACCAGTGCAGCACCCAGGCGCGGCCGACGTGGATGCTCGGGAAGATACCCGCGCAGGCCACGGCGAAGATGGTCATGGCCTCAGCGAAGCGGTTCACCGCGGTGCGCCACTTCTGCCGGAACAGGAACAGGATGGCCGAGATCAGGGTGCCGGCGTGGCCGATGCCGATCCAGAACACCAGGTTGACGATGGCGAAGCCCCAGCCGACGGGGTTGTTGACGCCCCAGACACCCACGCCTTCCCACAGCAGGTAGGCGATCATCGCACCGAGCAGCCCCAGCAGCGACAGGGAGACCGCGAAGGCGATCCACCAGGCCATGGGAGGCTTTGTGTCCTCCACAATGCCGCAGACCGTGTCGGTGACCGAGGTGAAGGTCATCTCGGGGGTGGTCAGGGGCGGACGCTCGCCAGGGCGCTCCCAGGTGTTGTCCATGGGCTCGGGAGTGGAGAGGACGCTCATTGGTGGTGCCCTCCATCGCCGTGATCACCGCCGTGTTCGTCTCCGGAAGAGATGGGGTTGCGGATACGGGCCATGTACCGAACGCGCTGCTTCAGGTTCAGCTCGGGCAGCAGCTCGTAGGCGCGCGGGCTGGAGGCCAGCGCCGCCACGCGGCTGTCGGGGTCGTTCAGATCGCCGAAGGTGATGGCGCCGGCGGGGCAGACCTGGGCGCAGGCGGGCATGGCCTCGCCGTCGGCGATGGGCCGGCCCTCGTTGCGGGCCTCGATGCGAGCCGCGGAGATTCTCTGCTGACAGAACGAGCACTTCTCCATCACGCCGCGGGAGCGCACGGTGACCTCGGGGTTGCGGACCATCTGCTCGATGGGATCGGCGCCCTTGGTGTAGGCGAAGAAGTTGAAGCGCCGCACTTTGAAGGGGCAGTTGTTGGCGCAGTAGCGGGTGCCCACGCAGCGGTTGTAGACCATGGTGTTGATGCCATCGTCGCTGTGCTGGGTGGCGGCCACCGGGCAGACCTGCTCGCAGGGGGCCAGCTCGCAGTGGGTGCAGGTGACGGGCTGGAAGGCCAGCTCGGGCTGGTCCGGGTCGCCCGCGAAGTAGCGGTCGTTGCGGATCCAGTGCATCTCGCGGCCCATGATCACGTCGCTCTTGCCCACCACGGGGATGTTGTTCTCCGCCTGGCAGGCCATGGTGCAGGCGCCGCAGCCGGTACACTTGTTGAGGTCGATGAACATGCCCCATGCCTCGTCCTTGTACTCATGCTCCTTCCAGGAGCTGATGGGCGGGTAGGCGTGCACGAGGTGCTGGGCGAAGTCGGGGTGGTGTTGGTAGTCGGCCAGGTCGGCGGTGCGGACCAGGCGCGAGACACGGCGTTCGGCCTCTTCGGCTCCTCGGGCGTCGATGCCGAAGTGGTCCTGGGTGCTCGCCAGGGCGTAGTGGCGGCCCGCTTTGCTGGCGGTGACATCCGCGACCGACCAGAACCCGGAGCGGCTGCGCAGCGGGTAGACGTCGAAGCCGGCGTCCAGGGCCACCGATCCCGCCGCCGTGCGGCCGTAGCCCAGGGGCAGGACGATGGTGTCGGCGGGGATGCCCGGCACCACGCAGGCCGCGATCTCGACGCTCGCGCCGTTGGCGCCCAGGACGAGGACATCGCCGGTGTCGGCGCCCAGGGCCGTGGCGGTGGCAGGGGAGATCAGCGCCGCGTTGTCCCAGGTCAGCTTGCTGATGGGATCGGGGAACTCCTGCAGCCAGGCGTTGTTGGCGAAGCGGCCGTCGAGCAGCTTGGGGCAGGGGGTGAAGCGCAGCTCGAGGCCCGAGCCCGGAGAGGGAAGGCCAGCGAAGAGCTGCGCCGCGTCGCCACCGCCGAGGGTGGGCGCCACGGGCTTGGTGTGGGTGGGAGCGAAGCCGTCCTGCAGCGCCGCTGCCCAGCGCTTCTCGAGGCCAGCCAGGGCGGGAGCGTCCAGGGTCTCGTCCACTCCGAACGCGCTGCGCACCAAGCGGTAGCCGGGAGTGTGGGCGCCTTCGACCAGGAACGACAGCAGTTCGATGATGCTGCGACCTGCGTAGAGGGGCTCGATGAGGGGCTGCACGAGGGTGAGGGTGCCATCCCAGCTGCGGCTGTCGCCCCAGGTCTCGAGGTAGTGGGCCATGGGGAGGTGCCAGCTGCAGGCCTGCGCGGTCTCGTCGAGGTACAGGCCCAGGTGGGCGCTGTGGGGCACCTTGGCGATGGCTTGGGCGAACGAGGCGTCGGCGGGGGCGTCGAGGACCGGGTTGCGGTCCAGGACCAGCAGGGTCTCCACCTCGCCGGCGTCGATGGCGGTGGAGAGGGCGTGGAGCCGATCGTCCTCGGGGGCGGCGTCGGGCAGCGCGTGCACCGCTTGGCTGGCCAAGGCAGCGTTGATCAACCAGCCGATGGCGTGCACCGCTGGGGGCTGGGCCACGCCGACGCTGACCAGGGCGTGGCTGCCTGCGCCGGCGAGGGCGGTGGCTGCCTGCGCAGCGAAAGCGTGGCCCTGGGCCGAGCCGAAGGTCTTCCGCAGCTGTGCGATCATGGCATCGCCACCCGTGGGGATAGCGACGTGGTGCTCGTCGAAGAGCGCCAGGGCCACCGCAGCGAGGAAGCCGGGGATGGTGGAGGGGGCCAGGGGCACCCGATGGTCGGCCACCGCACCGGTGAGGCTGAAGCGGCTCTCGACCGAGAGCAGCTGCAGCATGTGCTCGCCATCGGGATCGCGGGCCCGGCCCCACTGACCGGACAGGCGCACGGCGTCAGGGTGCTCGCCGAAGAGGTCCTCGTCCACGGCCAGAGCCACCCAGGCCTGCTCGAGGTCGAGCACAGGCCGCGCAGGCCGGCCGAGGGCCGCGGTGGATCCGAGCAGCTCGGCGGTGCGGGCCACCGGCGACCAGTGGTGGACGCTCAGGGCTGGGAAGCGCTGACGGAGCTCGGCCAGCAGTAGGCTGGCGGTAGGGGAAGTGCTCGGGGGCAGCAGGAGGTGGAGGCCGGCGCCGCGGTCGGTGCGGTGGGCATCGAGGCGCTCGAGCAGCCAGGCCTCGGCGCTCTGCCAGTCGCTGGGTCGTTCACCGGAGGCCGGGTTGCGGGAGCGGTCGGGGTCGTACAGGCCCAGCACCGAGGCCTGGGCGATGGTGCTGCTGGCGCCACCGCTGGCGGAGTGGATCGGGTTGCCCTCGGCCTTGATGGGCCGGCCGTCGTAGCTGGTGATCACCAAGGGCTGGGCCACCCCCTCGATGTCCATGCTGGTGGCGAAGTGCTGGGGCACACCCGGGGTGCGCTCCGCTGGGCGATGGGCGTAGGGGACGATCTTCTCTTCGGGCCAGCGGCAAGCGGCGAGGCCAGCGAGCGCCGCGGAGGCGCCCAGCGCCTTGAGGAAGCCGCGCCGGGAGGGCTCGAGCAGGTCGGGGGGCTCGATGCCGTGGTCCACCAGGCGCTGCAGGTCGGGATCGCCGGCAAGCTCTGAGAGGCTGCGCCAGAACGGCCCTTCGGGGGTGTCGTGCTTTACCGGTGACATGACGCGCAGTCCTCGGGCGGGTTGATGTTGTGCAGCCGGACGAGCTCCTCACCCAGGGCCTCGCGGTCTCCGACCGGCTCCCAGGCCATGTCGAAGACCTCTTCGACCGGGCGCAGGTGCGGGCCGGGATCGCGGTGGCAGTCCAGGCACCAGGACATGCTCAGGGGCTCGTGCTGCCAGACCACCTCCATGCGGTCCACGCGACCGTGGCACTCCACGCAGCCGACGCCTTGGTTCACATGGGCGCTGTGGTCGAAGTAGGCGTAGTCGGGCAGGTCGTGGATCCGGACCCACCCGATGGGGGTGCCCTCGGCGTAGCTCTCCTGGACTTCGACCAGCTTGACGCTCTCGGTCCGTACCCGCTGGTGGCAGTTCATGCAGGTCTGGGTGGGCGGTAGGTTGGCCTTGGCGCTGTCCTCGACGCTGGTGTGGCAGTAGCGGCAGTCGATGCCCAGCTCGCCCGCGTGCAGAGCGTGGCTGTAGGGCACCGGATGGACCGGCTGGTAGCCCACGTCGGTGGCCTCGGGGGACGCACCCCAGGACACCAGGACGACGAGGTAGACCGCGCCTCCCAGCGCCAGCGCAGGGATGAGGACCTTGAGGTGGTTGGTCCAGGGGGGAAAGATGAAGCGTGACATGGTGTCCAGGCCCGGGTTTCTGGAGGAGGTGGGGGCGCGCCCCTATCCGGAACGTCTCGAGACAAGAGGTATCAGGTTTGGCATACGCTCACGCGGGGGCGCGTGGGATTCGGTAAGGCGCGAGACCATCGAGCGGTCGTTGACGCCCCCAGGGCCCAGAACCTGTAGCGTCGACTACCGCTGGCTCAGCGACGGTGAGGCGCGCGCAGTCGGGCTGCACCGCGAGCCCCCCCCGCGGAGGGGCGTGGCCCGATGGTTGTCCGCAGTGTTGCGTCCGGTTTCCCCCAACCCGTGGAGGTTGTGTCAGGCCTCGTCGGCCAGGGTGGCGTGGTTGGCGACGATGGTCTCGGCGAGGGCATCGATGGCGCTGAGGTCGTTGCTCTTGGGCAGGCCCTTGACGGTCACGGGCTCGAGGCGCTCGCACTTGACCCCCTCGAGCAGCCCCAGCAAGTGGGGCACCGACCGGCCGGCCCAGCCGTGGCTGCCGAAGATGCCCAGCCACTTGGTACGAGGCTTGAGCAGCGCGAGCAGGTAGGCCGCGGAGACAGCGATGGGGTGGGCGCCACCCAGGACCGTCGGGGTGCCGATGAGCACGGTGCTGGCGTCGACGGTCGCCGCGGCCACCATGCCCAGGTCCACCTTCTCCAGGTCGAACACATCCACTGCCGTACCGGCCTGGAAGAGGCGATCCTCGAGGTGCAGAGCCATGCGGCGGGTGCTCTCGTGCATGGACACGTAGGCGATGACCACGCGATCGCGGATGGGGCCCGAGGTCCAGTCCCGGTAGGCGTCCATGATCACGTGAGGCTCGTCCCAGGAAGGGCCGTGGCTTGGGCAGATGAGCTTGATGTCCAGGTCTTCCAGTCGCTTCAGGTGCTTCCCGATGGGCTTGGTGAACGGCATCATGATCGTGGCGTAGTAGCGCTTGGCTTCGCGCAGCACGCCCACCGCCTCGGAGGCCCAGGCTGTGTTCGAGGCGAAGTGGGAGCCGAACAGGTCGCAGGGGAAGAGGATGCCGTCCTCGGGCATGAAGGTCAGCATGGTCTCGGGCCAGTGGACCCACGGCGCCATGATGAACTGCAGGGTGCGGTCGCCCAGGGAGATGGTCTCGCCGTCGGCCACGGTTCGGATCCGATCCTCGGGCAGCTCCATCAGGTTGAGCAGCATCTGCTTGGCCTTCTTCGAGCAGATGATCTCGGCGTCGGGGTAGCGTGCGGCCATGACAGGCAGCATCCCGCTGTGGTCCTGCTCGGCGTGGTTCGAGATCAGGTAGTCGGGCTTGGCCCCGATGCTCTCGAGTCGCTCGATGAGCTGGTCCGCGAAGCAGGGATCGACGGTGTCGATCAGGGCACACTTTTCGCTGCCGGTGACGAACCAGGCGTTGTAGGTGGTGC
>CAZHIK010000226.1:0-2054 GCA_964532635.1 uncultured Enterobacterales bacterium | reverse complement strand
CCGCCGGGGCGTACTCGTCTCCACGGCCGATATTTTTGCGGCCGATGAAGCCCGCGCCCCGGACGCGGCCCGCATCTGTATCGCCACCCCCGAGGACCGGGAGACCGTTACGGCCGGGCTTGGGATTTTGGCCGACATCCTGGGGCAGGGGGATCAGGGCATCGAAGACGGTGCGGTCGGGATCCTGGGCGCAGACCCAGTGGACGCGATCCTGAATCATGCGAGCGAGCATCGGCTCCTCCGTTGGGATGGGTGGGCAGCCACCCTATCCCAGCCGCGTCGGGGCACACAGTCAGCGATGGCACATCGACCTGTGAGCTGACCTACAGGCTCGGTTCTCGAGCAGCCGCTCGAGGGGCATCGGCGGTGATGTGAGACACACTCTCGGCGCTGCGCCCAGCGTGCTACATGGGGGACCGACACCCCCCATGGAGCCGTGGCGATGACCGCTTTCCCGCGTCCCTTCTCGCACCTCGCAGGCCTGCTGGCCATCCTGATCATCCTGCTGGGCTCGAGCCCCACGCTGGCCCAGGACGACGCCCCCGTCCTGCAGAAGCCAGTGGTGGCTGGCGATGCCGACATCCCCGCTGCCCAGGGCGAAGCCGCTCCCGAGGCTGCCACAGCCCCGGCAGGTGAAGCCACTCCCGAAGCCACCGAAGCGCCGGCTGCAGACACACCGGCCCCCGAAGGCGAGGCGGCTGCAGACGCACCGGCCCCCGAAGGCGAGGCGGCTGCAGAGCACGATCACGCCGGCCACGATCACGACGCCCACGCCGCGAGCGCAGACGACGCCGAAGAAGAAGAGCACTTCCTGGTGGCCTGGGGCAAGAAGTCCGCCCCCATCGGGATCCTGCTCATCGTCATCGCCATCGTCATCGGCCGCCTGCCCAAGGTCGAAGGTGTCGATCACAGCAAGGCCTACCGCATCCGCCGCGTGATGAACTGGCTGCCCCTGGGCCTCACCTACGCCTTCCTTTACATGGGCCGCTACAACCTCAAGGTCTCCAAGCACGCCTTCGAGGAGATGGCCGGGGCCGACGGCACCGCCCTGATGGGCAACGAAGACTTCGCCACCATCTTCGGCGTCGGCACCATCGTCTACGGCTTCGCCTTCCTCATCAATGGCCCGCTGACCGACCGCATCGGCGGCCGCAAGGCCATCCTCATCGGCGCGGGCGGCGCCTTGGTTGCCAACCTGTTCATGGGCCTGGGCGCCCTGTCCCTGCTCCACCAGGGCATGTTCTACGAGCAGCTGGCCACCAACTTCGTGGTCATCTACTCGGTGCTGTACGCCGTCAACATGTACTTCCAGAGCTTCGGCGCGGTCTCCATCGTCAAGGTCAACGCCCCCTGGTTCCACGTGCGTGAGCGCGGTGTGTTCGGCGCCATCTTCGGCATCCTCATCTCCCTGGGCGTCTACTTCGCCTTCGACTGGTCCGCGTTCATCCTCGACGGCTTCGCCACCGAGCTGGACTCCCACGCCGGCCTGCCCTGGGTCTTCTTCATCCCCACCATCATCCTGGGATGCTTCTGGCTCGCCGACTTCTTCATGGTCGCGGATACCCCTGGCAAGGCGGGCCTGAAGGACTTCCACACCGGCGACGCCACCGCGGGGGACGACTCGCCGCGTCTGCCGGTGGTCGAGGTCTTCAAGCTGATGCTGAAGAACCCCATCATCATGACCATCGCCCTGGTGGAGTTCTGCTCCGGCTTCCTGCGCCAGTCCATCATGCAGTGGTACCGCACCTTCGCCAAGCAGACCGACGTGGCGCTGGGTCTCAAGGACAGCTTCGTCTACGACAACTGGGGCCTGCTGCTCTGCTGCGCTGGCATCCTGGGCGGTGTGGTGGCCGGTGTGCTGTCCGATCACCTCTTCCAGTCCCGTCGTGGTCCGGTGGCCGCGCTGCTGTACGGCTTCATGGCCGTCGCCGGCATC
This sequence comes from uncultured Enterobacterales bacterium, assembly GCA_964532635.1. Classification (GTDB taxonomy): domain Bacteria; phylum Myxococcota_A; class UBA796; order UBA796; family JAFGLY01; genus CALDOK01. The sequence continues at coordinate 118 of CAZHIK010000226.1, read as the reverse complement.
ATCCTGATCTTCACCTACGACACCGGTGCGGTGGGCTGGATGGTCATCGCCATGTCCATGGCCGTCATCGGCGTGCACGGCATGCTGTCGGGCACCGCGAGCATGGACTTCGGCGGCG
>CAZHIK010000225.1:0-10676 GCA_964532635.1 uncultured Enterobacterales bacterium | reverse complement strand
GGACATGGTGCGGGTCCACGTGCTCCAGGGCGAACGACAGATGTCGGCCGACAACAAGTCGCTGGGCCGCCTCGAGCTCCACGGCCTGCCTCCGGCCCCCCGTGGTCTCCCGGAGATCCAGGTCACCTTCGAGATCGACGCCAACGGCATCATGAACGTCAGCGCCAAGGACCTCGGCACCGGCAAGCGCCAGTCCATGCGCATCGTCTCCGACTCCGGCCTCACCGAGGTCGAGGTCGAGAGCATGATCCAACAGGCCGACCGCTACCGCGCCGAGGACCAGATCCGCCGCGACACGGTCGAAGCCCGCAACCGCCTCGACGGCCTGATCTACACCACCCGTCGCTCCCTGGACGAGTACGGCGATCTGCTCGACGACGAAGACATCGAGGAGATCCAGCTCTCCATCCGCGAAGCAGAGAACGGCATCGAGAAGGCACCGCTGCTCGAGCTGCAGCGACTGCACGACGATCTGGCCAAGTCGGCCCAGCTGCTGGCCCACTGCATCTACAGCTCGGCCCAGACCGAAGCCCAGTCCATGAGCGACGACGAGTGGCTGGACGACGACGACATGCTGCCGGACGAGGACGAGTTCCTCGACGACGACGAGCTCGACGACGACTTCTAAGCCCTGGGTTCCAGCCCAGCCCCGGAGAACCTGGTGCAGCGAGACTACTACGAGGTCCTGGGCGTGCGCCGGGACACCTCCCAGGCCGACCTGAAGCGCGCGTTCCGAGCCCTGGCGCTGCGCTACCACCCGGATCGCAACCCGGACGACCTCGACGCCGAGAGGCGTTTCAAGGAAGTGGTCGAAGCCTACGAGACCCTGAGCGATCCCGGACAGCGCAAGCGCTACGATCGCCTCGGTCCGCTCTACCGCCGCGATGGCCGCCCTCCCACACCCGAAGAGGTGTCGGCCATGCTCGGGCGCGCCCTCGGGGGCCTGTTCCGCAAGAAGGGCTCCCGCGGACGGGGGCGGGATCTCGACGTTCGCATCGAGGTCGGCCTCGAAGACGTGCTGACCGGTGCCAGGCGGAACATCACCGTGGCCCGCCAGGCCCGCTGCAAGCCCTGCGAGGGCACCGGCGCTGAACCCGCTGGGCGCAAAGAATGCGATGACTGCGGCGGCAGCGGCAAGTCATCCACCCGACGCTGGCTGCGAAGCGAGTGCGCTCGCTGCGACGGCCGGGGATGGATCAGCACCGAGCGCTGCGGCCAGTGCGACGGCATGGGCCACCACGGCAGCGAGGCCCGCTTCGAGGTCAAGATCCCCGCAGGCTGCGGCAACGGCCAGAAGCTGCGCCTGGCCGGACGCGGCGACGAGCCGCCCGGCGACGGGCCCGCCGGCGACCTCATGGTGGTCATCGGGGTGCAGGAACACCCGATCTTCCGGCGGCGCGGTACCGACCTTTTCTGCGATCTCCCGGTCACCTTTCCTCAGGTCGCCCTGGGTGCGGACGTAGCCGTCCCCCTGCTCGACGGGGAGACCACCATCCGGCTGTCCCCCGGCACCCCGTCGGGCAAGCAGCTGCGCCTGGCCGAGCGCGGCGTTCCCCCCATCGGAGGCGGGCGTCGCGGCGACCTGCACCTCCGCGTCCTCGTCGAGGTCCCAAAGGACCTCGACGGTGAGCAGCGGGCCACCCTCGAGCGGCTGGCCCGAAGCTTCCAAGACGGGCAGCATCCACTGCGCGCCGAGCTCGCGAGCTTCCTCGAGGAGCACCGTGAGCGTGGGCGATCGTGAGCCGACCATGACTCCCTCCTCCACTCCACGATGCCGTCCCATGGCCCTCCTGCGCTGGCTGCTGCTGGCGCTGTCCGTGCTCGTGCTGGTGCCCACCGCCATGGCCCGGAAGGACAAGGACCCCACCCCGCCGATGATCGTGCTGCAGGCCCGCTCCCTGGCGCGCGAGGATCGGCTCGAGGGCCTGGCCCTGCTCGAGGACTACCTGGCCGGTGATCCCAAGGCCGAGTTGGTGCCCTGGGTCACCATCGAAGCCGGCGAGCAGCGCCGGCTCATGAACGACCTCAAGAGCGCGAGAGAGCACTTCTTGCGCGTGCAGCAGGGCTTCACCGAACACATCCTGGCCGAGGCCGCCACCCTGGGCATCACCCTGGTGGACTCCGGAGAGCGGCCCTCGGGCAACCAGCTGGCCACCCTGGGCTACCTCACCGCCGAGGGAGCCCCACCCAGCATGGACGCCGACCGCTATCGCCTGCTGGCCATCGATGCGGTGGCCAGCGACGAACGCCAGGGCAAGGTGCGGGGGCTGACGGCAAAGGCCAGCGCCTACGCCAAGGAATCCGGTGATCCCCTGGTGCTCGCGCGCCTCACCAAGTCCCTCATGCAGCTGCACGACGGCGGCGTCATCGACCACGCCGAGCCCGAGCCTGTGGCCGGCCCTGAGGACCTGGCGACCCAGGCCCTGGAGGAAGCCCACGAGTCCCTGCTCGAGGGCGACCTGGAGCGGGCGCGCAAGGCCGCCGAGACCTTCCTGGCAACCTTCCCGGAGTCTCCCAAGGTCCGGGAAGCCGAGTACGTCATCCAGCGCGTCGATGCCGGTGATCCCATCGATCCCACCCTGGTGGGCGTGCTGCTGCCGCTGTCGGGCACCTACGCCCCCCCGGGCCAGCGCCTCCAGCGCGTGATCGAGATGGCAAACCGGCACGCCGGCTCACCCATGCGACTGCGCTTCGTCGACACCGAAGGCGATCCCGAGCGCACAGTCGAGCAGCTCGAGGCCCTGGTGCTCGAGCACGGCGCTGTGGCCGTGCTGGGCCCGCTGCTCAAGGAGAACGCCGCAGCCGCGGCCGAGGCCGCCCAGGCGCTGCACGTGCCCCTGATCTGCCTCGCCCAGGCCGAAGGCGTCACCGCGGAGCGGCCCTACGTGTTCCGTGGCTTCCTCACCCCCGTGCTGCAGGTGCGGCAGCTGGTGGAGCACGCCAGCGCCACCCTGGAGCTCACCCGCTTCGCGATCCTGGCTCCGGACAACCCCTACGGCAAGCTGGCTGCGGAGGCGTTCTCCACCGAGGTGCTGCAGCGCGGCGGCGAGATCCTGCAGCAGGTGTTCTACGATCCCGCCGCTGGCGACTTCCGAAAGGCCGCCGCCGAGTTGGCCGCCAAGGACTACGAGGCGCGCTCCTGGGAGTTCCACAAGCTCAAGGAAGACGCCGAGGAACGGGGCATGGACCCCGACAAGGTCGTGCTGCCTCCGCTGGTGGACTACCAGGCCATCTTCATCCCCGACTCCCACCAGCGCGTGCCCCTGGTGGCGTCGTCCCTCGCCTACGAAGAGTTCGCCGTCGGTGAGTTCAAGCCCCGCAAGGACGACGTACCCCTGCTGCTCCTGGGGCTGAACGGCTGGCACGCCGACGAGCTGGCCATTCAGGGCGGTAAGTACGTCCGCGGCGGTATCTTCGTCGATGCGTTCTTCCCCCTGAGCGAGGAGCTGCAGGTCCAGTCCTTCATCGCCTCGTTCCGCCAGGAGTTCGAGCGGGATCCCGGCACCGTCGACGCCCTGGGCTACGACGCTGCCCGCATGGTGGCGTTGGCCGTGGCCGAAGGGCCGGGGCGCCGCGAGCTGACGCGGGACTGCCTCAACGCCGTGGTGCTGCCCCCTCCGGGCTCCGGTGGAGCGAGCTTCGAGGAAGAAGGCGAGGTCGTGCGCACACTCGAGGTGCTCACCGTCGGCGAAGAGATCATCGAGCGCTGGGAGCCCGAGCCGGTCGAGGAGCCGCCCGCGCCCTGACACCGCTTGGGCTTGGCACGGCGTCCACAGGTGCGTAAGCTGGTTCGAGGCCCGAGGAATGGACCAAAAGGAAGGACGATCACCCGATTCCACAGCGCCACGCAACGGCGACGGGGCTGATCTGTGACCCGTGGTGTGCTGCTGCTGGCGGGAGTGGGGGCGCTGGGCGGCGCCAGCCAAGCGGTCTCGGCCGACGACGTGGGCTACCAGCTGCTGCTGTTGCTGTGCCTCTTCGCGCTGTCGGCCTTCTTCTCGAGCTCCGAGACGGCCATCTTCAGCCTGCAGACCTACGACTACGAAGTCCTCAAGGAGCTGAGCAAGACCGGACGCCTGCTCGAGCGGCTGCGCCGGACCCCCCAGCGCCTGTTGGCCACCATCCTCATGGGCAACGAGCTGGTCAACGTGACCCTGTCCTCGGTGGCGGCGGCCTTGGTGGTCACCTTCGCGCCCCGCCACCCCTGGCTCAACGTGGTGCTGGTGCTGCCCCTTCTGGTGCTCTTCGGCGAGGTGCTGCCCAAGAGCCTCGCCCTGCGGTTTCCCCGGCGCTGGGCCCTGTCCGTCTGCCGCCCGCTGCTGGTGATCACCATCTTCTTCGGGCCGGTGCGTTGGCTCGTCACCCACATCGCGAGCGCGGCCACGCGAGCCTTCGGCGTCGCACCCGGCGGCCGCAACCAGGGCCTGCGCGAAGAGGAGCTGCGCACCCTGGTGGACATGGGCCGGGAGCAAGGCTCCATCAACGCTGCCGAGCAGGAGCTGATCCACGCTGTGTTCGAGCTGGACGACCTGCCCGTCGGTCGCATCATGACCCCTCGCGCCGACCTGGTGATGCTCGATCTCCGCGCCCCCTGGTCCGAGATCCTCGCCATGGTACGGGAACACGCCCTCAGCCGTATCCCCGTCTACCTCCACGATCGCGACAACGTGATCGGCATCCTGATGGCCAAGGACCTGCTGCGCTTCCTGGGCCGCCCTCCCCCCAACCTGCGCCAGGTGCGCCAGGTACTGCACCCCCCCTACTACGTGCCCACCTTCAAGCGCGCTGACGAGCTGCTGGAGGAGTTCAGGCGCCACCGGGTGCACATGGCCCTGGTCGTAGACGAGCACGGCTCCACCGCCGGCCTGGTCACCCTGGACGACCTCCTCGAGGTACTGCTCGGCGAGCTGCAGGACGAGTCCGACTCCCAGAACGAGGAGTTCCGGGTGACCGCCGACGGCACCATGCTGGTGGACGGCAGCATGGACATCCAGGACTTCGCCGAGGAGTGTGGCTGCGAGATCCCCGAGGGTGACTACTCCACCGTGGGCGGCTTCGTGCTCAGCCTCACCCGGGAGCTGCCGGAGCTTGGCCAGACCGCCAGCTTCGACGAGGTGCGCTTCGAGGTCGCGGAGATCGCGGGGCGACGCATCAGCACCCTCCGTGTCAGCCTGAACAGCGCGTCGTCACAGACCGAAGGGGGCACGCCGTGACCTCCTTCGCCCTGATCGCCATCGCGTTCTGTCTGCTGCTCGAGGGCTTCTTCTCGGGCTCCGAGATGGCCATGGTGTCCGCCAACAAGCTCGAGCTGCGCAACAAGTCCGAGGCCGGCCACCACGGCGCGGCCTTGGTGCTCCGGCTCATGGAGCGTCCGGAGCGGGTGCTCGGTACCTGCCTGATCGGCACCAACCTGTGCGTGGTCACCGCCGCCACCCTCGCCACCGCGCTGGCCTCCTACCAGGGCTTCTCCGAGCCCGCATTGCTCTCCTCGCTGCTGCTCACCCCGCTGGTGCTGATCCTGGCGGAGATGGTGCCCAAGTCCATCTACGAACACCACGCCGATCTGCTGGCGCCCATCGTGGCTCGCCCCCTGTCGTGGGCCGCCGTGCTGTTCGCTCCGGGCCTGTGGGTGGTCGAGATCGCCAACGGTTGGCTCATGCGCATCGCCCGCGAAGACCAGGGTGCTCCGGAGTCCGGCGTGAGCCGGGAGGAGCTCCGGATGCTGATGGACTCCGAGAAGCAGGGCACCATCGACGACGATGAGCGGGAGATGATCCGCAAGGTCCTGGAGTTCTCGGACATCTCGGTGCGCGAGGCCATGGTCCCCCTCATCGAGGTCAAGGCCGTCCCCCAGGGCGCCTCGGTCCGTGATGTAGCGCAGCGTATGGTGATCACCGGATTGTCTCGCTTGCCCGTCTACGACGGTCGCGTCGACAACATCACCGGGGTCGCGGTGCACCGCGATCTGCTCTTCGCCGAAGATCTCGACGCTCCGGTCTCGACCGTCAAGCGCAAAGCGCCCTACGTGCCCGAGACCAAGAGCCTCGAGGAGCTGTTCGCCGAGCTGCGCACCTCCCGCCAGCGCTTCGCGGTGGTCGTGGACGAGTATGGCGGTGCTACCGGGATCATCACCGCCGAAGACATCCTCGAGGAGATCGTGGGTGAGATCGAGGACGAGTTCGATCGCAGCACCATCAACATCCAGCGCATCGACGATCGTCGCTGGATCTGTGATGGACGCGCAGAGACCGAGCATCTCGAAGAGGCTGTTGGCCTCGAGCTGCCCGAGGGCGACTTCGAGACCGTGGCAGGCTTCATGCTCGCCAAGCTCGGGCGGATCCCATCCGTAGGCGAGCGCGTGGTCTGGTCGGGCTGGCGCTTCACGGTCTCCAAGGCCAGCGAGCGGGCCATCCAGGAGGTCACCCTGATGCGCCTGGAGCCGGGCAGGTAGGCTTCAGCTGGATAGGGGTTGCAGCACACTCTCCGATCGGAGCTGCCATGAAGGCCCTCGTCCTCGAAGCCGACTGGGATCCGCGTCCCCCCTACGTCCCCTCCCCCGCCGAGCTCGAGAGCCGCAAGGCAACCATCGCCTCGGAGGTCTGGCGACACCCGCGGCTGAACCTCTCCGAGATCCCCGATCCCGAGCCCGGCCCCCACGAGGTGCTCATCGCGGTGCGGGCCGTGGGCGTCTGTGGCTCGGACACCCACTGTCTCGAGACCGATCCCGATGGCTACATCCTGTTCTCGGGCCCCACGAGCCTTCCGGTCGTGCTCGGCCACGAGTACACGGGTGAGGTGGTGGTCGTCGGCTCCGCCGTCCGCGACCTGGCCCCAGGGATGCTGGTGGCCTGCGAAGGCATGCTGTATTGCGGCGTGTGCGAGGCTTGTCGGCGGGGCCAGCCCAACCAGTGCCCCCGCTTGGAGATGGTGGGTTTCTCGGCCCCCGGTGCCTACGCCGAGTTCATCACCGCCCACGAGAAGCACTGCTTCCGCATCGACGGGCTGGCAGAGCGCTACGGTGACACCCGGCTGGGCCTCGAGGTCGGAGCCCTGATCGAACCCATCGCCTGCCCCTTCAACGGCATGTTCGTGGCCGCGGGGGGCATGCTCCCCGGCAGCCACGTGGCCGTCTACGGCTGCGGTCCCATCGGGCTCGGCGCTGTACTACTGGCCCGCGCTGCGGGCGCGGCCACCGTCACGGCCTTCGACATCTCCAAGGAGCGCTGTGAGCTGGCGCTGGCCATGGGTGCCGACCTGGCCCACGATCCCAAGGAGCTGGCCGCACAGGGTTCTTCCCCGGCGGATGTGGTCCTCGAGCTCACCGGCGGCTGGGGGGCCGACATGCAGATCGAGGCCGCGGGAGCCGCCCACGCCACCATGCCCGAGATCGAGCGCTGCTTCGCAGCTGCGGGCAAGATGGTCTACCTGGGCCGCACCGGCCTGAAGCCCCCGGTGATGCTGGATGTGCTCATGAGCAAGGCTTCCTCCATCACCGGCGCCCGTGGGCATGCTGGCGGTGGCTGCTTCCCCGCTATCGTCCGGATGATCGAGCGGGGCATCATCGACCCCGCCCCCATGATCACCTCTCGCTACCCCTTCGAGCGCGTCGTCGAGGCCGTCGAGCGCAGCTGCCTGCGCACCGATGGCAAGATCATGGTGCAGATCTAGGCACTGCGGCCCAGGAACGCTGCCTCTCGAGACGAGTTTCCGAGCAGACCGGTGTCGGTGGTGATTGGGCTACGGGCTACGGGTTCCCGGGTTGAAGCGAATGCGGCCGCGCTTCGCGCGGGGCTTCTGTCGCTCTGGCGTTCAGCGTTCTTTCTTCCAGGGGCTGCTGCGGTATCGAAGCGCCGTTCCGTAGCCTGTAGCCCGAAGCCCGTAGCCGGCAGCGCCAAAGGCGCTGCGTCAGAGGGTCTTCTCCGGGAAGGGCACGGCGTCTTCTTCGTCGGGTTCCCCGCCCGACTCGGCCTGGCTGTGGTCCGGAGTACCGGACGGCAGGTCCGCGTCGTCGAGCGGGGCCACGTCCAGGACCACCGAGACCAGGGCCTCGAGTCCCTTGTCGAAGAGCATCTCGCGATGCTCGCGCCCGTAGCGGTCCTCGCGGCTCCAGACCCAGCGGTCCATGGGCTCCTGGAGGAAGAGCTTGTTCACGCCCTCGAGACCGTCGCCCTCGACCTTGATCTTGCCTCGCTCACCCACCGCCTCGAAGCGCAGGCTGCGCTCCTCGTAGCGGAGGACCACGGTGCCCTCGCCACGCTCCACCTCGAACCAGCTGACGGCACCACCGAAGGCGGCGATCTCGTCGAGAAGATCGTTGCGCTGGCGCTCCAAGCGCTCCCTCTCGAGCCGCTCTTGCTCGGCGGCGATGCGCCTGGCAGCCTCCTCCTGGTCGATGGCGGCCTGGAAGCGCTGTGCCAGTCGGCTCGCTCTTCCCCTGGCTCGCTTGCTCATGTCAACTCCTTGGTCGAGGCTTCAGCGTATCCGGTCGAGCCCCTCACGCCCTCGTTCCGCATTGACGGGGTGATTCGATATTTGTTAGAAAACACCGACATCAGCGCCACCAGTGGGCGCGAAAGGAAGGCTGATGGGCAAGTCCATCGGAATCGATCTGGGAACGACCAACTCCTGTGCCGCCATTATCGAGGGGGGACGTCCGCGGATCATCACCTCTCCCACCGGCGCCACTACCGTCCCCTCCATCTTTGCCATCGACGAGCAGGGCCGGGAGCTGGTCGGACAGGAAGCCAAGCGTCAGGCACAGCTGAACCCACAGGAGACCGTCATGGGCGCCAAGCGCCTCATCGGCCGCAACTTCCACTCCAAGACCATCGAGAAGATCCGCCAGGTCTTCACCTACGAGCTGATGGAGGGCGAGTCCTCCGAGGTGCTCATCAAGGTGAACAACCAGGTCTTCACCCTCGAGCAGATCTCCGCCGCCATCCTGCTGCGCATCAAGGACTTCGCAGAAGGCGCCATGAACGCCGAGGTCGAGCACGCTGTCATCACCGTGCCGGCGTACTTCAACGACCGCCAGCGCCAAGCCGTGCGCACCGCCGGCCGCCTGGCCGGCCTCAAGGTGCTCCGCATCCTCAACGAGCCCACCGCGGCCGCCCTGGCCTACGGCCTGGGCCGCACCCTCAACCAGCGCGTGGCGGTCTACGATCTCGGCGGCGGTACCTTCGACATCTCCGTCATCGACATCAAGGACAAGATCTTCGAGGTGATCGCCACCGGTGGTGACACATTCCTGGGCGGTGTCGACTTCGACGGGCGCGTCATGCAGTGGCTGCTCGAGCGCTTCCACCAGCAGCACCACGTCGATCTCTCCTGGGACCGCGTGGCGATCCAGCGCATCCGCGATGCCGCCGAAGCCGCCAAGATCGAGCTGTCCGCTGCCACCGAGACGCGCATCCACATCCCCTTCATCACCCGCGGCGAGGACGGGCCCCTCGATGTCGACGAGGTGCTCACCCGCGACAAGCTCGAGGAGCTCACCCGCGACCTGGTGGCCCGCACCCTGTCAACCTGCGAGCGCATCTTCCGCGAAGCCGGCACCAGCATCGAGCAGATCGACGAGAGCCTCCTGGTAGGCGGCCAGTCCCGCATGCCGCTGGTCCAGAAGTCCGTCACCGAGCTCACGGGCAAGCCCCCCTCCAAGGCGGTCCACCCCGACGAGGCCGTCGGCATCGGCGCGGCCATCATGGCCCACTCCCTGGCCGAGCACAAGGGCTCCCACGTCACCCTGCTCGACGTGCTGCCCATGCCCATCGGCATCAACAAGGTCGACGGCACGATGCACGTGCTGTTCCCCAAGAACCAGCCGCTGCCCGACTACAAGACCCGCACCCTGACCACCAGCAAGAACAACCAGAAGTCCATCCTGCTGCGCATCTACCAGGGCGAGAGCCGTCGGGTCGAGAACAACGAGCTGCTGGGCACCTTCGTCTTCTCCGGCATCCGCTCGGCCCCCAAGGGCAAGGTCCACATCGAGGTCACCTTCCACATCGACTCCGAAGGCATCCTCAACCTCTCGGCCCGCGACAAGTCCACGGGCAAGAGCGTCGCATCCGCCCTCAAGCTCGGCAAGCGCAGGGATCCAGCACGCCGCAAACCCCGGAAGACCCCCACCAAGCCGCCGGCTCCCCGCCCGCCCGAGAAGCCCAAGAAGGCCCCGGCCAAGCCCAGCACCGGCCTGGACATGCCGATGATGTCCTCGCTGGCCCAGCAGATCTCGGGCGATGCCAAGGCCGCGGGCACTCCCACGCCCAAGGAACCGACCAAGCCAGACTCCGACAAGGGCGAACCCAAGGCCGTCGACAGCCTGCCGTCCATCACCCCGAGCCTGGACGACCAGGTGGTCGAGGAGCTGCCCGAGCAGAACGTCGAGCTCGAGCCCCTCGACGACAAGAAGCCGGCCGATGGCGACCTCGAGGTCGAGCAGACCGACGAGACCGCCAAGCCCGACAGCGCCGAGGCAGCCGACGCCGAGAGGAAGCCCGAGCGGCCCGCGCCCGAGGCTCCCAAGAAGGACGACGACCCGGGCATGCTCGGCAAGGTCGCCGGCTGGTTCAAGCGCTTCTTCGGTAGCTGATCTCCCAGAGGGCCTTCCATGTCCGGCGAATCGATCGCCAAGTTCGGAGACCGCATCCGAGTGGTGCTGGTCAAGCCTCTACGCT
>CAZHIK010000224.1:9989-10743 GCA_964532635.1 uncultured Enterobacterales bacterium | reverse complement strand
CCATGCTCGAGGTCGAACTGGTGAGCGTCACGCTGGTATTCGCCTCGCCCGAAGTAGGGACGACGAAGCCGAACATGGGGTAGCAGTACAGCCCGCTCTGGGCGAGGAGCGCGAAATTGTGCCCGACATCGGCGCGGAGCTCGGCGGCGGGATCGATGGAGATGCCGTTGAACTCGAAGGCCGACAGCGGAGCCTGGGTCTCCCCCGAGCTGGGCTCGTACTCCACCGCACCCACCACGTGAGCCTGGGACAGGTCGTACCCGGCGAACAGGGCCAGGACCTGGTCGATGTCGGCGATGTCCAGCTCCGCAAAGAAGACGGTGTCGATGTCGGCGCTGGGAACCACCGGCTGCCCCAGCAGGTCGGCCGTCACCCCGGACCAGTCGACGGTGAGATCCTCAGGGCGGTCCCGCACCGGAATGGGGGTGGTGGTGAAGCTGCGGGTGACGCCGTAGTTGTGGGCGTCGTCCAGGACCAGCAGCGAAGGATGGGCGGTGTCGAAGCTCTTGTCGGGGGCGCAGGCCGCCGGACAGAGCGAGGCGATCGCCAGGAAGCGCGGATTCATGGTCTCCTCCCGGGAATGTCACCCGAGTGGTGATCATCGCTCGGAAAGCCGATCGCTCGACCTACTACCGCACGCTCACCACATCACCGCTGGCCCCACGTCGATCACCAGCAGTGGCTCACGCCAGCACATGTCCGTCAGCACCAAGACGCCGGCCTGGATGGTGACGGTCTCGGGGAGCTCCTGGCG
>CAZHIK010000224.1:0-9979 GCA_964532635.1 uncultured Enterobacterales bacterium | reverse complement strand
AGCCCCAGGGCCATGCCCCAGTAGCCCTCGTAGGTGAGGTGGTAGGACCAGCCAGCGGTGACCGCCACTTGGGTGCGCTCGGGGATCAGGTCGATGGTGGGGGCCAGGTAGAAGGCCCGACGCATCTCCTCGGGGTCTTCGATGAAGAAGAAGGGGAAGGGGTAGGTCGGCTCGAAGTCGTCGAAGTGCTGGGCGGCCACACCAGCGCGGAAGCCGATGGACTCCACGCCCGCGACCAGGGGCTTGAACTCGACGCGCAGGCCCGCCCCCCAGAACGACAGCAGCTCGAAGCCGATGCGGAACGGATCGGCCTCGCGCTCTTGCTGCCAGCGGATGTGCTGCGCGTCTTCTCGCGACACGGGGCTGCTCTGAGCGGCGGCCTTCGACTCGGGCGGGAGCGGCGCGGAGATCTCGGTGGAGGGCTCGGCCGGTGGCGGGGGCTCGGTGCAGGTGATCTCCAGCACGGTGCCCAGCTCCGGCGGAGGCTGCACGTCCAGCTCCATGTGCACCAGACGACGTTGATTCACGAAGCTCAGCTCCCCGTCGGCGGTGAGCACCAGGGAGCCCCCGGAGCTACCCTCCATCAGCTGGCCCAGCACCACGCTGCCGTCGCTCAGCTCGAAGCGGTCCACGCGCTCGAGGGGCACCGACACCAACCACCTGGCCTCGACACAGGGCTCGTCGGGCGCCACCTCAGCCCAGGTCGGAGCCACGAGGACCATCCACACCAGGCTCGCCAGCCCCATCACACCGCCCCCTTCCGACGCCGCACGGCGACGAACACCAGCAGGCCCCATAGGCCGGCCGCGAAGGCGCGGGGCTCGGAGGTGGCGCAGGAGAAGTCGCAGTCGGGGGGCGTCCAGCCGGTGTCCCAACCCCAGTCCGGCATGTCGGCGTAGATGAAGCAAGGAGGAAGCTCGGCTTCGATCTCGCGTTCCACCAGGTAGCCTTCGCAGCGGACAAGCTCGAGGTCCAGGCAGGCCTCCACCCCATCCTCACAGGCCGAACAGGGCAGCGCGAAGGCGGCGGTGAAGTCGCAGGCGTCCTGCCAACGGTCGAAGCTGTCGGATTCCTCTATGCCCCGCAGGTCCACCAGAGCGGCCAGCTCGAAGCCGCGGATCTCCTCACCGCTGCTGTCGAAGCCCGCATGAAGGACCAGATCCCGCATCTCCATGGGAGGATCCGAGGACATGGTGACCCGGTCGGTGCTCCAGCTCAGCTCGCCCGAAGCGGTGAGGTTGGCCTCGACGGCCATGTAGACGCAAGCCCCCTCCCCGTCCTCGGGGAACATGACCAGGCGAACCTCGGCACTGGAGGAGTCGGCGGCGTGGACCTCGAGGTAGTTGGGACCCGCGATGAACTCAGTGGCCAGGTCCATGCCCGCACGATGGGTGCAGGAGTCGCACCAACCGGGATCGAGCAGGTAGCTGCGACCGATGACGGCGGCGGGTTCGAAGTCCGGATCGCGGCCCCAGGCGCCGATGGTGAACGGCAACGGGGTGGGCTCGAGATCCCACCGAAGCCCCGCCACGGAGACATCCCTCAACCCACGCCAGAGATATTCACCTGGCTCGAAGCCATCCTCTGGCGCCCAGCGGGGACACTCACCCGTGGGATCGAGCTGAACCGCTCTGCCCTCTTCGTCCTCCACCCAGGGCATGGCTCGAACCTCGGCCTCCTCGCTGCAAGCCTGCAGCTCCGCGTCCAGGATCACCCCATCCCAGGCCGCCTCGCCCCCATCGAACTCATCAACGTCCCAGTGGGCCTCACAGTATTCGAGGTCGTCCTGGGAAAGCGGCGGGCACCAGCAGCCTGTCAGCAGCATCGCGAGCACGAGCGATCCCGAGCCCGGGCTCCCCATCTGCGCCATGGTCACCTCCTGTGGCCATCGTGGCTTCGCCAGTTCGCAGCGTCAAGCAGAGCGATCTCCGCCCGGCGAGGGTGGCGCTCGAGGTAGCATGGAGCGAGGAGCGAACATGGCCATCAAGACCCCCGAGCAGACCGCGGCCCTGCTGGCAGACGCCGGCGCTGTCGAGGCCAAGCCCCGCCTGAACCTGGGCCTGGTGGTGTGGAAGGACGACGAAGGTCGCCCGGTGGCCAGCGCGCGCTGCGAGGCCATCCTGACCCTCACCGACAACGAGCTGGTCTGGGCCGCCGAAGACCCGAAGATGAAGGCGCAGGGCGTGCCCGCGGTGCTCATCCCCACCGGCCTGCCACCGCGCCAGCCCAAGTTGCCGCCGATCGCGGCACGGGGCATGGCGCAGCTGGCCCTGAAGGACAGCTCCGCCGAGCTGATCATCGAGCATCGCACCGACGATGGCCTGCTCTTCATGGCGGTCTTCCGCTTCGCGCCAGGGCCCACCCTGACCGCGCGCACACCCACCGAAGAGGTGCCCAAGAGCATGGCCGTGGCCCTCGAGCAGGCCGAGCCCGGGCCGCCCCCCGCGGAGCTGGACATCCTGGACCTGCGCATGGAAGTGGGCCCCCAGCAGCAGATCATCGCCATCACCCTCGAGGCCAAGGACGGATGGATGGACACCGGCCTGGACCCGGTGAAGCTCGCCACCCGCCCCCTCCTGCTGGACTTCGAGGCCCGCATGCTCTGGGTGGTGGAAGGGCAACCTGCCGTGCAGCCGCGGCCCCACCTGGCCTTCCGCCACATGGCCGACGGCAGCAACGCCCCCAAGCCCCGAGTGCGCTACGCCCCCAGCCCCACCGACCCGCCGGTGCCCGACTCGGGCAGGGTGCAGCCCCTGGGGCCCACCAACCGCCTGCGCTTCCCCGCCACCCCCGGCCGCATCGAGGTGAAGGTCCTCCACGTGGACAGCACCCACCGGGTGCGCGGCTACCAGGGCTACCTGCGGATCATGGCCATGATGCGCCGCGCCGGCCCCAAAGACCTCCCACCTCACAAGCTGACCATCGACAAGGTCCGCACCACCAACTACGAGCCGGGCTTCGACACACCGGAGGAGCTGCCCGATCCCGAGGGAGCCCAGCTGGTGACCATCAAGGAAGAGTGGTAGCGGCCGCTACCCGAAGCGCCAGGCCAAGCCGAGCCCCAGCGTGGGGGTGAGCAGCCGCCGGCTGAAGAGGGCCTCGAGGTCTTGGTTGGCCTGATCGGTCAGTGCGCGCTCCGGGGGTGTGGCCTCCGAGCCAGGATCGATCTCGGTGCGGGCCGACCGCAGGGCCAGCGCGCCCACGGAGAAGCGCAGGATCACACGCTCGGCGATGACCTGGTCCCAGCCGATGCTTCCACCCAGCAGGGTGGCGCGCATTGACACGGTGTAGGGCTCGCTGGACAGCGCCAGAGCAGCGGGCTGGGCCTCGCCCACGAGCTCCTGCGGCTCGAGCTCCACACCCAGGGCCGTGGACACCGCCTGACGGTCCGCCTGGGTGCTGCAGCGCACGCTGCGCCAGTCCCCGGCCATCCACAGCCCTGCGGCCTCGAACGGCCGCCAGCCAACGGAGCCCCCCAAGACCCAGGCCGCGCTGGCGGTGGCACTGAGGGCCTCGGCGTCTTGCTCGTCGAGCACACCCAGCGTGGCCGAAGCGTCGCCGAGGCCACTGACCAGGGCGTTGGGCAAGCGCCCGGTGCTGGCGCCCACGCGCACCCTGGCGGGGCCCTCGAGGGTGAGCTGGGCGCCGGAGGCCACGGGCAGCTCCGTGCCGAGACCCACCGCGAGGGACCAGGGCCCATCGCCGGCAGAGGCGGTGGCCAGAGCAGCCAGGAGGGTGAGATGAAGCACGGGAACTCGCGGGTCAGGGTATGAACGTGGACACGCCGGGGCCCGAGGATCGAGGCGAGTTGTCTCGTCTTGTCGGAGCGTGAGCCGGACCACGTTCTCGGGTCGAAGTGCCCTGCCCCGGCCGCCGCGCTAGGAGGCGGGACCCGTCGAGGTGACCGATGATCCCCGCTCTGCTGCTGCTGGCCGCTTGCACCCCCGAGCCCGAGTACCCGGGCATCTCGCCCCAGCTCTACGCCGACCAGGAGGGCCAGGAGGTCCTGCTGTTCGTGGAGATCTTCGACGGCGGCGACCCGGGACTCGAGGCCCGCTACGACATGGTGCACATCAGCGAGGGTGACGAGGAGACAAAGGTGCTGCGCCGGCACCGCTTCGATCCCGAAGAGGCCGACGACCAGGGTGTGGCCTGCGTGGGCGGCAGCCCGGTGGTCGGCGACGACACCGCCGAGCCCGACTACGGCAGCTGCGAAGGCGAGGAGCCCAGCTGCACCGGCGAGTGCCTGGACTGGTACGGCTTCATCGTCACCCACAGCTGCCAGACCTCTGGCCAGAGCTCCTACGAGCTTCGCCTGGCCGGCGAGGAGGAACCCATCACCATCGAGTGGATCTACGTGGTGGACATGGGCGCCGAGTGCGAATCCGGTGGCTGCGCGAGCGCGCCCGCGCGCGGTGGCCTGGCGTGGCTGGGGCTGCTGGGGCTGGCAGCGCTGGGGTGGCGACGCCGGCGGTAGCGACCCTCAGATCCCCGAGTCCGGATCGGGCTCAGCGCAGGAGGGGAGGTCCGGGGGGAGGACGCCATCGGCGCGATGCATGTGACCGGCGTAGATCTCGGGCTGGACGCAGCTCGAGCTGGAGCCGTCCGGACAGTCACTGCAGGGCATACCGAAGGAGCCAAAGAGGGAACAGAGCTCCTCGCTGTCATCAACCTCGTCGATGATCGTGTGCAGCCCGCTGATGTCCACCGTGCCCTCGAAGGCCAGACCCTTGGCCAGCTGGGCCTCGGCATCGAAGGCGGCGTCCATGCGCAGGTCCCAGCCGAGCGTGGACGGGTCGTTGCGAAGGTCCAGGGACGCGGGCTCGAAGCGCAGCTGGCCTGTGCCGCTCAGCCAGGCCAGGCCCTCGAAGGCCACACAGGGCTCGGCAGCCGGGATGCCGTCGGCGCGGATGACCTGCAGCTCGACCCTGCCGCCCCGAGCCTGCCCCAGGCGGACCCAGGGCCAGCCCCAGCCCACCGCCTGGAGCACGGTGTCGAGATAGCCGCCGAAGGCACAGCTGTGCAGATCCTCGACGTCCAGCTGCCAGTCGCTGTGGGCGACGGTGCGAGGCTCGAAGGCTGGGTCGCGCCCCCAGTGGCCGACGACGTGCTCGCCACCGAGCTGCCAGTCCACAGGGGGGAGCCCCGTGTCCTCGTAGCTCGAAGCCGACAACGCCTCGAAGGCGTAGGTCCCCGACGGGAAGCCCTCGGCGGCGCGCCAGCGGCCACAAACACCGAAGGGTTCGGCCTGGACCCGGGCTCCATCCTCGTCCACCAGCACGGCAACACAGTCCTCGCGCAGGGCGTCGGCGTCACAGCCGCTGGGACCCGTGGCCAGCTGGAACCCATCGAAAGGGCCAGGCCCCACCGAGCGCAGCTCGGCCTGGGAGCAGCGTCTGTCGACCCGGGGCTCCGGCTCGCTGCGGTCCACCAGATCGGGGCAGGTGCAACCGACCAGGAGCAGCGGGAGCAAGGTGGAACGCTTCCCGGGCATCACCACCTCCACGTCGGGCCGATGTCGAGCACCAGGAAGGGCTCGTAGCCGCAGGGATCGGTGAACCACAACACGCCCACCCTCGAGCCCCAGTGCTCCCCGTGCTCGCCGCGGAAGGCGGCGCCCACGGCCAGACCACCGTGGAGGGGCGGCATCGGGAAGACGGCCGGACCCACGCTGAGTTCGAGGGAGGCGGAACCCGCGGGCAGCTCGAGGCTGGACAGCAGGTAGAGTCCCAGCCAGCTGCCATCGAGGGAGTGGAAGCGCTCGAAGGTGGTGTCGGTCTGGTAGGCGATGGGGCTGGCGGCGACGCCCAGCCGCAGCGACAGGGCTCGGACCAGGCCGCGGCCCACGAGCGCGCGGCCTCGCAGGCCCAGCGCCGCGAGCACCGAGGCCTCGGCCTCGAGCCCGAAGCGCAGCGGTTCCGGATCGGGGCTCGACCCATGCTCGGGCGCGGGCGCGGAGGCGGCCGCCTCGAAGCTACGCTCGGGGGCGGGCTCGGGCACAGCGGGCGGATCGTAGTCCGGGGCCGGGATGGGTTGGCTGGCCGGGGGCGTCCAGGCCGACGGCTCAGGCTCGGGTGCTGGCGGGGCGCCGCGCTCGACGGTGGCGACCCGCTGGAAGGCCACCGGCTCGAGCCGACCGCAGGGCAGCAGCACGTAGAAGTGCCCGTCGGTGGTGCCCACCAGCTCGCCCTGCACCTCGGCGCCGTCGTGCAGCACAAGGGTGACGTCGGGCCAGTGGCAGTCCTGCTCCGAAGCGCTGGCCACCCCGGCACCCAGCGCGAGCGCGAGTGTGAAGCTGACCAGGGTTCGGAGCACATGAAGCACGACAGTCCCGGGGTGCCGCGTGCCCAGCGAGGATAGCATGGGCATCTTCCCGCGAGATCGACATGTCCGACCCCCTCGTCCCCATCATCACCCGCGCCACCGGCGCCAGCCGAGCCACCCGGGGCGGGCGCATCGCCGAGGTGTGGGCCGGAAACGGCTTGGTGCTGCGCTACCGGCTGCAGGGTGTGGATCGGGGCTCGGTGGTGGTCAAGCACATCGCTCCCGGCAAAGGCCGCGGACGGTCCCACGACCGGAAGCTCCGCTCCTACGCCGTGGAGCAGACCTTCTACGAGCAATGGGCGGCCCGGTGTGACGACGCGTGCCGTGTGGCACGCTGCCTGCACGCCGAGACGCTCGGCAGTGAGCGAGTGTTCGTCTTCGAGGATCTGGACGCCGCTGACTTCTCGGTGCGCACGGAGCGGCCGTCACGGCGGCAGCTCGAGGCCTGCCTGGACTGGCTGGCCCACTTCCACGCCCGCTTCCTGGGGGAGCGCCCCCGGGGGCTGTGGAAGGTGGGCACTTACTGGCACCTGAAGACACGCCCCGACGAACTGCGGGCCATGGCGCCCGGGCCACTGCGCAGGAAGGCGACGGCCATCGACACGAAGCTCAGCGGCGCTCGCTTCCAGACCATCGTGCACGGCGACGCCAAGCCCGCCAACTTCCTGTTCCGACGCGACGGTCACGCTGTGGCGGCCGTGGACTTCCAGTATGTGGGCGGCGGCGTTGGGGTGAAAGACGTGTCCTACCTGCTGGCGGGAGAAGACCAGGGCACCATGAAGCGCAGCCTGGACAGCTACTTCCGCACGCTGCGTGGCGCGCTGCCGGAGCGGGACGCGGCGGATGTGGAGGCCGAGTGGCGGGCGCTGTACCCCTGGGCATGGGCCGACTTCGAGCGCTTCCTGGCGGGCTGGGCTCCCGGCTGGCGCCTGCAGCGCCACGAGCGGGCGATGACCCAGCAGGTGGTGCGAGGGCGGTGACGAGCCAGGCCGCTGCAAGCGGCCTATGCACCCAGGAGAACTCCCGAACGGAGAGACCATGCACCGCATCCTCGCAGCCTCCGCGAGCCTCGGCGTCGCCTGCGCATCCGCCCACCACGCAACACACCCGCCCCTTCTGGAGCGAAGCATTGCGACGCCGCCCCTGTGCACCATGAGCGCACCCGAGCACACCCGCTTCCTCGAGCTACGACTGGCGGGCGGGGGGCCGGTGTTCGCCCACACGGGCTACAGCGGCGAGGCCTGGCCCCGGGTGGACGCGATGCTGGTGTGGCGGGACGGAGCCTGGCTGGCGGCCGCGGTGAGCGGCGATGGGCTGAACGTATGGGCCGAGGTCGAGGCCACCGAGCGCGAGGTGCTGTACGCGGCCGAGCTGATCGATCTGGGTCCGGTTGGCATCGCGTCCCTGGACACCCCCCTCAGCGTGGTGGGTGTCGATGGTGACTCGGTGGTGGTGCGGCCCACCCATCACGCCTTCGAGCACTTCGAGCCCGTGGGCTCCGTCGACCGGCAGGTCACCTGCGACGCGCTGGCACTCACACGTCCGCCCGAGACGCCCGACGGCTACACGGGCCTGCTGGCCTCCCTCGAGCTGGAGCCCACCCGCGAAGCCTCGATCCATGTGCCAGAGCGGGTGCCACTGCACGCCAGCCCCAGCGGAGAGGTGCTGGGCCACCTGCTACCGGACGACGTAGCGCAGCAAGTCTACGTCCTCGAGGAGCGCGACGGCTGGCTGCGTGTGGTGCTGGGAGACCTCTGGACCCACGTGGTATGGCAGGGCTGGGTCGAAGCCAGCCACGAGGATCCGGATGCGGCCTACGGGATCGGCGGGCTGGGCACACGCGGTACCGGTGCGGGCACCGAGCCCCTCTGGCGGGCCTGCCAGGAGCGCCAGCCACTCTTCGCTCAGCCCGAAGGAGCAGAGCCCACCCACATCGGCTGGATGGACCCCGGCACACCGTTCGCCGTGAACCACGCCCAGCCGGATGGCGCGACGCTCCCCGAGGGCGTGGTGAGGGCCACGATCTGGAAGACCTGGCTGAAGCCCGGAGACACGCTGCTGTTCCTGCCCGAAGCCGCGGCGGAGTGTGCCAACGTGGAGTGAGCGCCGAGCGCAGCCCCTACAGCCGTCCCCGCAGCACCAACGACTTGTACTCCCGGCGGAAGCCCCATCGCATCAAGGGATCGGCGTAGGGGGATTCCAGCGGAGGCTCGGCGCCGATCTCGCTGATCTCGAGGTGGGTGATGGGCCGGAAGCGCCGTTCCACCAGCAGCCTGAACAAGCCGAAGCACGCGAGCAGATCCGGATGATCCGGCGGCAAGCCGAAGCTGAGCTTGCTGCCGTTGGCCCGGGCCACCAGAGCCAACTGCTGCCCCCGCCAGGCCAGCCAGGTGGAGGCGCGGCGGCTGGGCAGGCCGAGGTCCTGCAGCCCCAGCCCACAAGGCGAGGCGGGATCGGCGGCGTTGTGCCACCAGATGGCGTCGGCGGGTGGGGGCTCGCGGAGCGCACGCAGAGCAGCGTGGGAAGCGAACTGAGGGCCGGGCACGCCGTGGAAGAACAGGCCGCCCACCAGCTCGCCCGACAGCTCCATGAGCCGCAAGGCGCGGAACAGGGCCCCCCAACGCAGGCCGGGCAGCTCACGCTTCAAGAGCGCCCGGAAGACCACGCCGTAGCGCTCGAGCACCTGGCGCACCCGGTCTTTGTCGCGCTCCACGGCGTCGATGAGGTCGACGGGAGGCGACACGACGGCAGGCAGGGCCAGCCACTGGCCACCAAAGGGCTGGCTGGCCTTCCAGCGGCCGAACGACGCACGCCCACCACGACGTGGAGCCGCCGCGGCCGCGCTGGCCTCGAAGCCCTGCTGGATGCCCCGGCGCAGCACGGTGATGGTGCTGTTGCACAGGCGCCCGTCCCAGACGGCTTGCCACATCGCGTCGGTCAGCGCCGCTGATCCCAGCCCTGTGGTCTGGCGGGCACTGGAGAGGTCGAAGACCCCGCCACCGTCGAGCACGGGGGCGATGGGCGACGGCTCTTCGGGCTGCACCGGCCGGTGGAAGAGCTCGAGGTCGTCGGGGAAGCAGAAGGTGATGCGCTGCTTTCCACAGCCCAGCCACATCAGGTCGCTGTCCTGCATCAGCTCTTCGAGCCAGGCGGAGTGGTAGGGCTGCAGGCGGGTGGGGAGGAGCCACTCCTCCCAGGCCCGGGCCCGGGCCGGGTAGCCGAAGAGCTGCTCGAGGGACCGCTGCAGGCCTTCCACATCGGCCGAAGCCGGAGCCAGGCCCTGGTGGGCGGCCAAGAAGCCGGGGAGCGCCTGGGCCGACAGGGGCTCGAAGGCAGGCCGCGCGGCCGCGCGCGCCATGCGAAGCAGGATCTCGAGGTTGTCGGCGTCGCAGAGCAGCTCGGTGTCGCGCTCGCGCAGCAGGGGCCCCACAACCAGCTCGGCGTCCTGGATGGGCCCCGCGAGGGCGAGGCCCAGCTGGGCGGCATCCAGGCCGAACACCCCCGCGAGCACAGGAGGCTCGATGGGACCCGCCAGCTGCAGCCACTGGGTGAGCAGGGTGTCGGGGGCGGCCTCGCCCGCGCCGTCGGGGAGATCGCCGGCGGTCTCGGCGGCGCAGACCAGGCGCTGGGCCACGCGCAGGGGCTCAGCCGCGAG
>CAZHIK010000223.1:0-10745 GCA_964532635.1 uncultured Enterobacterales bacterium | reverse complement strand
ATCGGCGTGGACGACCTGGAGGTGCTGCCGTGATCCCCGCCCTGCCCCTGCTGCTTTCCCTCGCGCTGGCTGTCCCCCCGAGCCTGGCTCAGGAGCCGCCGGCCGTGGTCGATGCTGCGCGCCTGCCGCTGCCCGCCGACGCCATCGTGGCCGCTCGCGCCTTCGGGCTCGAGGAGCCCCGGCCCTATCCCTGGATGAAGGATCATCCGCCCATCACCTCCGGCGTGCTGGTGGCCGTGGACGCCGAGCCGGGCTTGTGTCTTCCCCGCCAGGTGGCCGAGCCGGTGGTCTACGTCGGGGGTGTCCCCGCCGAGCGGCTCGCGGCTGACTGGGCCGCAGGCCGCCTGTTGTTGCTCATCCCTGGAGCGCCCGACCTGGCGGCGCAGCCCCTGCACTTCGGCCAGCCCGACCTGCCCGAGCGCATCGACGCTGTGGCTGGGGCTGAGGCCTTGCGAGCTGCTCAGGATGCCAGTCTGAAGCCCTTCGAGCCCGTCGAGGTCGATGCAGCCTTCAGGGCAGGCGGCTCCTCCCTGGCGCTGGTGGACAGCCGCGAGCTGGACCACGCCATCGCCGCCTGGATCGAGGCTTGGGCCCCGGTCGAGCGCCAGCGGGCAGAGGGCCTGCGGGCACCGGCTCCGGACCTGCCATGAGCGACCCCAAGCACCGCCGCTACCTCCGCATCCGCGCCCAGCTCGTCGAGCAGCTGGTGAAGAGCCCCGACCCCGTGGCCCGTATGGCCACCATCGTGGCCCTTCTGCACCACAAACAGCCTCGAAGTTCCTGGACTGGATTCTATCGACTGGTCGAAAGCGGCGATCTGCTGGTGGGCCCGTACCAGGGCCTGCTCGCCTGCCAGGTCCTCCCCGCGGGGGTGGGGGTCTGTCAGGCCGCGGTGGAACGGGCCGAGGCCGTGGTGGTCCCCGACGTGCACGCCTTCCCGGGCCACATCGCCTGCGACAGCCGCTCCCGGTCCGAGATCGTTGTCCCGGTGCGCGACGCCAGCGGCGCCATCGTGGCCGTGCTCGACGTTGACAGCACCGAGTCCGACGCCTTCGACGGGATCGACGCCGAGCATCTCGGGGTCATCGCGGGGTGGGTGTACGGGGAGGCGAAAACGGCCTGAAGAACATCCTCGGCTTGCGCACCCGGCGATCTGCTGCCTTCATGTAGACAGGAGGGTGTTCCATGAAGAAACCGAGTTTTCGCAAGATTCGGAGCATGGTCGATGAGCAGTGTCACCTCTGGGCCCAGCAGCCGGCTGTCTCCGCCGACGGCTCGCCCCGCCCGGTGGTGACCATCTCCCGGCAGCCCGGCACCAACGGTCGCGCTGTCGTGATGCGCCTGGCCGAGTCCAGGAAGCTTCAGATCTTCGGGAGCAACATCCTCGATCAGGTGGCCCGGAACTCCCAGACCAGCCGTCAGGCGGTCGCGACCCTGGACGAGCGGGGGCACGGCTTCGTGGACAACCTGCTGGCGTCGCTGCCGGGCAGCGGCGGGCTGACGGACCAGGAGTACATCAAGCACCTGGCCGAGATCCTCATGACCATCGCCCAGCACGGCGACGCGGTGATCCTCGGCCGTGCCGCCAGCTTCATGATGCCCCCGGGCCGGGCCCTGCGCGTGCGCTTCGTGGCCAGCCTCGAGACCCGGCTGGCTCACGTGATGGCCGAGTTTGGTGTGAGCGAGGCCGAAGCTCGCCGCAGCATCGCGAGCGTTGAGCGCAACAGGCGGCGGTTCGTGCGCCTGTACTTCGACACGGACATCGCCGATCCCGCCCACTACGACTTGGTCATCAACGACGACCAGGTAGGGGTGGAGCGCGCGGTGGACATCATCGGCGCGGCGCTGTAGCCAGCAGCAGGTTCAGCTCGCGGCTCACCTTGCAGCGCACGGGGCGGCCACCAGGGCCTCGCGGCCCACGAAGCTGGGCTTGTCCAGGCGCACCATGCCGCCCAGGCCCTGCTCGTAGGGGTTGGCGCGGGGGCCGATGTCGGCGGTGCTCAGGAAGCCGCCCTCACGACCCATGGAGAGGTGGGCGGCGGTGTGCATGATGGGTCTCCAGGAGGGGTGGGTTGGGCCTGGAGAATAGCAAGCTGGCTGCCGGGTGCGTCGCTCTGCGATGACTTGGCCGAAGGTGGCCTCTCGAGCCTCTATGGAAAGACCGCAGGGCGGGTCGGTTCCCCGCGCCCGCCACACGAGTGCAGGGTTCGACCACTCGTGTTCGAGGGTCCACGACCGCATCCGAGGTGATATGGCGAGCCCTCGGAGATCCCATGTTGATCGTCTTGCTCGCCGCTTGCGCCCACGTCTTGGAGCCCCAGCCCAGTGCTCCGGTCTCCGAGCCTCCTCCTGTCGCGGTGGCCCCCGGTCCTGTGCGGGTCGAGCCCTCCCTCCTGGTCGGTACGGTGCTCTTTCCCGACGAACTGCGGCAGGTCGACCTCGCGGTGGCGTCCGTTCTCGAGGATCGCGGGTTCGCCGTGCTCGCGCTGGAAGAGCGGGATCGGCTCCACCGGGCTGCCGCCGAGGGGCGCCGGCCCGATGAGTCCGAAGCCTGCTCGGTGCCATATGTGGCCGACTACCTGCTGGATCATCGCTACCCGGAGCACCGCACGGTGTCGCTGCGCGCCTTCTGCGAGGGGGATGGCGTCTGCAGCCTCGAGCTGAGCTGGTACGCCGCGCCCGGCGAAGGCGGGGGCTTCCTGCAGGACTGGGTTGCTCCGCTGGACGGCGAGCCCTCCATCGAGGGTGTTGTCGCCACCATCCCTTCCCTGGCTCTTCCCGAAGCATCCATGGCGCCTGGGGGCGTGATGGGCGGGGGGGGCACACGCTACGAGGGGCAGGGTGTGGCTGTGGGGGAGGTGACGGTCGCCGGGCCTTGGGACGCCGCCGCCGCGGCTGCGGTACTCCGCGCGGTGGATCTCGATGGTTGCTGGAGCGACGCGCGGCTGGACCACTGGCGGAACTCGCCGCAGATCGAGCTGGGCGAGGATGGGTCGCTTCTTCGCTGCAGCTCGAGCCACCCTCAGCGTGTGCCCGAGGTACCCCAGGCCTGTGTCTGCGAGTCGCTGGCGGGTGCGGGGCTTCCCGCTGGTGAACCCGGCCGGCGGGCCCAGTTCGACGTGCTGCCCTACGAGCCCACGTTCACCGACGGCGCGGGCCAGAGGCTCGGTGTCAGCGTGCGCCGTCCAGAGTCCGAGCTTCCTGGCCCGGCGTGGGTGGGCAGCGGCATGAGCCCGTACGCCTTCGAGGCTTGTCTCGCCCCGGTCGAGCGCGTGAAGACAGCGATGCTCGAGGTCGAGGTTCAGCTGGATGCGCGGGGAGTGCCCCAGACCTGGGACCTCGGCTGGCCCGACTGGATGGACGACGAGGTCCGGGCGTGCTTCGAGGAGCAGCTCGCCACCGCCCGCTACGGCTGCTCCCAGACCGGCGAGGCTGGAACGCTGCAGCAGGCGATCGGGATCCACGTCCGGTGAGTCGCCCCCCTTCCTGCGCGTGAGGTGGTGGTTACCCTGGGAGACCCCGCTCCCAGGAGAACCCCATGACCCGCCACGATCCCCATTCCTACGCCGATCTCGCCCAGGGTGTGCACACCCACATCGACTGGCAGGTGCAGGTGGACTTCGAAGCCCGGGTGCTGCGCTGTGTCGCCACCCTGAAGCTCGATCGCGCCGCCAACGGTGCCCTGGACCTCGACACCCGGGATCTGAGCATCGAGTCGGTCACCGACGGCCGCGGCAACGCGCTGGAGTACGCGGTGGCGGAGGCCGAAGGCTTCATGGGATCCAGGCTGACCGTGCGCCGCACCCTGCCCACCGACACCGTGGTGATCCGCTACACCACCGCCCCGGGCGCCTCGGCCCTGCAGTGGCTCGAGCCGGCGCTGACCGCGGGCGATCAGCCCTTCCTGTTCTCCCAGTGTCAGCCCATCCACGCCCGCTCCATCCTGCCCTGCCAGGACAGCCCCAAGGCCCGCATCACCTACAGCGCCGTCGTCACCGTCCCCGCTCAGCTGGCGGTGGTCATGTCCGCAGCCCCCGGCGAGCGCAGCGAAGATCCCACCGCCGGCACCGCCACCTGGCGCTTCGACATGCCCCAGGCCATCCCCACCTACCTGCTGGCCCTGGCCGTGGGCGATCTGGTGGCCCGCGACATCGGACCCCGTACCCAGGTGTGGGCCGAGCCCGCCACGGTCGAGGCCGCGGCCTGGGAGTTCGCCGACGCCGAGAGGATGCTCGAGGCCGCCGAGGGCCTGTTCGGCCCCTACCTGTGGGACCGCTTCGACTTCTTGGTCATGCCCCCCGCCTTCCCCTACGGCGGCATGGAGAATCCGCGGCTCACCTTCTTGACCCCCACCCTGATGGCGGGGGATCGCTCCCTGGTGAACGTGCTGGCCCACGAGTTGGCCCACTCCTGGACCGGAAACCTGGTCACCAACGCCACCATGAACGACTTCTGGCTCAACGAGGGCTTCACCGTCTGGGCCGAGCGCCGGATCCTGGAGGTGCTCGAGGGCGACGAGGAGGTGGCCCTGTCCGCCGCCATCGGCCGCCACAGCCTGGACGGCGAGATCGCTCGCTTCGGCGCCGACAGCCCCTACACCCACCTCGAGACCGACCTGGCCGGCACCGATCCCGACGAGGTCTACTCCGTGGTGCCCTACGAGAAGGGCTTCCTGTTCGTGGCCCTGCTCGAGCGCACCATCGGCCGCGAGGCCTTCGACGCCTTCGTCAAGCGCTACATCGAGCGCTTTGGTTTCCAGTCCATCACCACCGCCGACTTCGAGGCCTTCCTGGATGAGCAGCTGCCCGGCATCCGCGAGAAGGTGGACGCCGAGGGCTGGATCCGCGGCCCCGGCGTGCCCGATGCCGCGCCGTCGTTCAGCTCTCCTGTGCTGGCCGAGCTGACCGCCCTGGCCGAGGGCTGGGGCGACGGCGCACGTCCCGACGTGGCTGCTGCCAAGGCCTGGTCCGCCAGCCTGTGGCAGATCTACCTGCCCCGCCTGCCCCAGCAGCTGCCCCACGAGGACCTGGCCTGGCTCGACGCCCAGTTCGGCCTCAACGACAGCGGGAACTCCGAGATCCTCTGCGCCTGGCTGGTCATCGCCGCCGGCTCCGCCTACACCCCGGCCTATCCGCGCATCCGCGAGTTCCTGGGTCGAGTGGGCCGCATGAAGTACCTCAAGCCGCTGTACAAGGCCCTGCTGGGCGGCGACGCGGCGTTGGCTCGGGAGATCTTCGAGGACTCCAAGACCGGCTACCACCCCATCGCCCGGGGCGGCCTCGAGGCCATGCTCAGCGAGTAGGCCGGTCGAACGTCGCGTTTTCCTGGTACCATCGGGGAAACCCCGGAGGAAGCCATGAGAACGACGCTGCTGGCCTTGATCCTGCTTGGCTGCGATCCCATGGAGATCGACACCGGCGACAAGAACCCGGACACCGGTGAGTCGGACACGGACGCCGACACCGACGCCGACGGCGACACCGACCAGGGCGACGCCCCCTATGTCGAGGAGGCCGACGCCTACTGCCTGTTCAACGACTCGAGCGAGCAGTACTACTACTGGATCGTCAACTGCAAAGCCGACGATCCCCAGGGCGACGACACCCTGGCCGACTTCGGTGACGAGTGGGAGCACACCGTCAGCGTGCGCCTCGTGGACACCGATGTGGCGTCGTACCCCTTGATCTGCGACGACGACGGCGACTGCACCGGCACCTTCTACGAGTCCGACCACGGCGTCGCCTGCGCCAGCGCCAGCAACTACATCTTCGCCTTCGTGGTCTACGACCAGGACGGCAACGCCAGCGAGCCGTTCGAGGTGGTGGGGCGGGAGGGTCAGTAGGCCCGCCCCCACCGTCGTCAGTACATGTAGAGGCTGTCTTCCTGGGGGGCGCCGGCGATCATGAGCTCGAGCAGGGCGGCGGCCAGCTCCACCTCCACCAGCAGGTCCTCGTCGGCCAGGGCGTCGGCGTCGCCTGAGAAGCGCTCGTGGACGGAGGTCATGACATCGACGGCCTGGGCCTGGTTGGTGCCGTAGTCGGTGGCGGCCGTCTTCATGCCCTCCACCAGCAGGGCCAGTGACGCCGTGCGGCCCACCGAGTGCTGCTCCCAGCCCTGGCCGCGCTCGTCGATCTCGCCGTCGTAGGCGGTGGCGACGTCGGCGACCATCGGCGCGCCGTCGGGGGTGGTGTAGTAGATGGACCCGGTGACCTCGAGGGGCCCGACGTCGTCACCGTCCGGGGCCAGCTGAAGGAGCATGGCTCCGCTGCGGCGGCTGAGGAACACCGTGGCGATCTCGAGGTTGGCCTCGGGGGTGTTGTCGGTGCCGGTGGGGAAGCCGTAGGCCCGCTCCAGGGTGAAGCCCTCGGGCGGCTCCATGGACACGCGCAGGTCGTAGGCGATGGGGGAGACCATCCACGGCCAGGAGTCCTCCATCAGCTCGTCGGCGTCTTCGAGGTCGAAGAGGCTGAAGGCGTTGCCGCCGCGCAGGTGGGAGATGGCGGTCAGCATCTCTTGGCCCATGCCCACACCCATGCCGAAGACCGTCAGGCCGATGCCGTCGTCGGCGCCGGCGCCCACCATGGTCTCGAACTCGGTGGGCTCGGTGGCGCCGACGTTGGGCTGCACGTCGGTGAACAGGGCCAGGCGCACCTCGTCGGTGTCGTAGTTGGCCTGCCGTGCCAGCTGGTAGGCCCGCTGCAGGCCGCCTTCCATGTTCGTGGAGCCGTCCTCGTCCAGGGCGGCGATGGCCTCGTCCACCCGCGGCGAGGTGGGATCGGTGAAGTTCAAGGGGGTCTCGATGTCGCTGCCGTAGGTGACGATGGCGATGCGGTCCTGGGGGCCCAGCTCGTCGGCGATGGCCTGCAGCAGGTAGCGGCTGATCTGGCCGGGGGTGGTGTAGTCCTCGTCGACCCCGCTGTAGTCCCAGCCCATGGAGCCGGAGACGTCCACCACCGCCACCATAGTGACGCTGGGGCGCTCGTAGGTGTCGATGTCGATGGTGGAGGACATGCCCACCTGCACGAAGCCCGCGGGGAGATCGTCATGGTCCGGAGCGGCACCAGCGGCGGCTCTCAGGCACAGCAGGGTAGTGCAGGCGTCGCCCTCGAGGGCCAGATCGTGCTCGGAGAACATGCCCTCGACCACGAAGGCCTCGGGAGGCGGTACGTAGCCGGCCTCGATCAGCTCGCGGGCCAGGCCCATGTCCTGCACGCCACCCTGGGTGGCGCCGAACTCCATGGCGTAGTCGGCGTGGCAGGCGCCGAGGAAGGGAAGGAGCAGGGCGAGGGAGCGCGAAAGGGACATGGGGCCTCCTGGTGTTTCCCTCTCGTGAAGCAAGGGGCGTGCCATGGTTGAAAGCTGGCTTTTGACGTAGGTTGGGCCCCTGTGGCAGCCCGGGTGGAGGCACCGGATCACGACGCGGTTGTCGTGGTCGGGGGGCACGGCCCGAGCTGGTAGCGCCTCCGCTGCTACACTGGCATGCGCGCCATCGACACGTTGCGGCCGGAGGTCCCATGAAGCGTACGATCCCGCTCTTGCTGCTTGCGATGGTCGCGATGTTCGGCTGCCCCGATGAGAAGGAGGACACGGCCCCCGAGGAAGCGGACGCCGACACCGACGCCGACGCCGACGCGGACGGCGATGCGGACGCCGACGCCGACGCCGACGCCGACGCCGACGCCGACGCTGACGCCGACAGCGATGCCGACGCTGACGCGGACTCGGATGCCGACACCGACACGGGGCTGCCGCCCTTGGACGGCACGGTGGCGGTGTGCACGCCCGCCCACCACGACGCGTACACGCTGCGGGCCATGGCGGTGGAGGGGGACCGGCTGGTCCTGTCGGTGAGCTACGGCAGCGGCTGCGGCGGACCGGAGTGGCAGCTTTGCTGGGACGGCAGCTTCCAGCAGTCCCACCCGGTGCAGGCCCGCCTGAGCCTTGGGCTTCTGTCCGACGACTGCGATCACCCCTACGGCGAGGACATCTCCTTCGACGTCACCCCGATCCGCGAGGCGTGCCAGGCCGCCTACGCTCCCACGGGTACGGTGGTGCTGACCTTGGAGCACAGCTCGGCGAGCTACGTCTTCTGAATCCCCTGGCGTTAGGCTCTTCCCATGAAGCTCCTCGAAGCCGGCCGGCGCGCTCTGCGCCTGCGCTTGCTGGGTCAGGCGGCTCCCATCGCCGTGACCTTGGCCCTGACCTACCGCTGCACCCAGCGCTGCGGGTACTGCCGCATTTGGGAGCGCGCGGGGCCGGAGATGGGCACCGCGCAGGTGCTACGAGCCATCGAGGAGCTGCACGACATCGGCATGTGCCGGCTGGGGCTCACCGGCGGCGAGCCCCTGCTGCGGGACGACCTGGATGTCATCGTGGACCACGCTGTGGACCGGGGATTGTTCACCACCGTGTTCACCGCGGGTGCCCTGGTGCCGCGCTGGCTGGGCACCCTGCGCAAGCTCGACGCGGTGCTGGTGAGCCTGGACGGTCCCCCCGAGGTCCACGATGCCGCCCGCGGCGCCGGTGCCTACGAGCAGGCCCTGCGCGCCATCCGCCTGCTGCGGGATGTGGGGGTGCCGGTGTGGACCAACACGGTGGTCACCTCCCACAGCCTCGAGGCCGTGGACCACGTGCTCGAGCTGGCGGAGCGACACAACTTTTTGTGCGCCTTCCAGCCGGTGTTTCGCCACAGCTACTCCATCGATGAGCCGGATGTGGCCCGCTTACGGGCCGACGAGCGGGCCTACTCCGCGCTCGTCGATCGCCTGATCCGCCTGGCCCGCGAGGGCGCGCCCATCCTGAGCTCCGTGCGGGCCCTCGAGCGGCTGCGGGATCCCGCCCCGGGCCCCCGTGACTGCTTGGCAGGGCAGGCCTACTGCGCGGTCACCCCCGATGGCCGGGTGGCCCCCTGCCAGGTGATGCTGCAGGCCCCCGACCTCCCCGATGGCCTGACCCTGGGCTTCGCCGAGGCCTTCCGCCGCGCCCAGCGCCCGGTTGGCTGCCGCTGCGCCTGCTTTGTCACCGTCGAGGCGGATCTGCTCTTCGGCCTCGACCCCTCCACCATCGCGGGCGCCCTCCGGCTGGCCCTGGGGAGCCAGCGTCTGTGAGGATCCTCTTCTACGCTCGCGGCGAGGAACACCTGGGGGTGGAGCTGCTCAGCGCGCTGCTGCAGCGCGAGGGCCACACCACGGGGCTGGTCTTCGATCCGGGCTTCGACGATGCCTTCCTGGTTGCGTCGCGGAGCGGCGGTCGGGTGGTGGCGCGGCTGGTGGAGCAGGCCCTGGCCTTCGAGCCCGACCTGGTGGCCCTGTCCACCATGACCCTGAGCCACCACGCGGTGCGCGCCTTCGCCGAGCGGTTGCGCCAGCAGCGGCGCATCCCCACGGTGGCCGGCGGCGCCCACGCCACGGCCTGCCCCGAGAGGGTCCTGGAGCACGCCGGCATCGACATGGTGGTGGAGGGTGAGGGTGAGCGGGCCCTGGTGGAGCTGGTCTCGCGCCTGGGCCACGAGTCCATGTACGACACCCCGGGGCTGTGCCACGCCCAGGGCGACCGCTTCGTGCGCAACCCTCCGCCGCCGCCGGTCACCGATCTGGACAGCCTGCCCGTGCCCGACAAACGGCTCTTCGCCCGCAAGGGGGCCATCCGCAATCGGCTCACGGTCATCGGCTCCCGGGGCTGCCGCCACGGCTGCTCCTTCTGCACCCACAGCTACCTGCGGGGCCTGTTCCGGGCGGCCGGGGGCAGTGGGCCCTACTGGCGGGTCAAGTCCCCCGACAACTACCTGGAAGAGGTGGCCACGCTGCAGCGGCAGCTGGGGGCCCGCAGTGTGCGCTTCTGGGACGAGATCTTCGGCTACGATCCCGACTGGCTGGAAGCCTTCCTGGACGGCTACCGCCGCCGGGTGGGGCTGCCGTTCAGCTGCACCATGCACGCCACGGCCATCAGCGAGCGCAGCGCGGCCCTGCTGGCCGCCGCGGGCTGCCGCAACATCGCCATCGGCGTGGAGTCCGGCTCCCCCGTGATCCGTCGCAGGATCCACGGCCGCAGCACCCGGGACGAGACCCTGATCGAGGCCGCGCGGCTGGTGCGGGCCCACGGGATGAACCTGCTCACCGAGAACATCCTCTGCGTGCCCGGCGAGACCCCGGACGACATGGAGGCCACCGTGGCCCTGAACCAGGCCATGGGGCCCCGGGACGCTTCGGCCTTCATCTACTTCCCCTTCCCGCGCACCACCCTGTTCGAGCGCTGCGTGCGGGAGGGCCTGCTGGACCCTGCCGTGGCCGACGAGATCCGCGACGGCTCCCCCCGCTACAACTCCTGGCACAAGCGCACGGTGCTGGACCATCCCCACGCCGACCACGCCTGGCGCCTCAAGCTGCTGCTGCCCCTGGTAGCCACGCGACCACGCCACGAGCGCCTGCTTCGACGCCTGGCCCGGGAGCCCGGCCTCGAGCGGCTGCTCTTCGGTCTGTCACTGGCCCACACCGATCGCACCGAGCTGGTGCAGAAGCTCCGAGACTACGGCCGCGTCGCCCGGAAGTGGCGCAGCAGCGCTTGATCGGTTCCCGGTACTTCGCAAAAGGGCAAGCAAAACCTTCGAGGGGACCTCGAGCGAGGGGCGCCAGAGGGAGGGCCTCTGTGAGCGTCGGTGGGTGCCGTGCTCGAGTGTCTGCGTTGAGCAACGACCCGGTCAGGCGATGCTGCCCGGGCCGTTGTTGCCTCGAGCGCAGCGGGCGTCG